>DASPKR010000147.1:0-8207 GCA_035627975.1 Pyrinomonadaceae bacterium
CGACGCTTCTGCTTTTGCTCGCCTCCGCGCCCTACGTCGTCGCAGACATCGCGCGCCCGGCCGAAAGTAAGCCCGACTACAACCGCGTCCGCGCAGACCTGCCGCGCCGTTACATGCTAATCGAGTCGCGGCCCGAGGCGCGCGAGGCGAGGCTCCGCGTGCCGCGCTCGCTGCTCGAAGAGCTGGCGCCCGCTTCTTCGCAGGCGACTGGGGGGGCCGCCATCTTCGGCGCGACGCCCGCGCGGACGGTCGTCGCCGGCGTCTTCCTCTCGCTCTCGCTGGCGCTCGCGGGGATGCTGCTGGCGCGCTCGCGCCGTCAGGCCGTGGGGCGCGTGGCCGTCGTCGCCATCGGGAGCTTGGCGTGCGCGGCCGCCTTCGCCGTCGGCGCGCTAGCCAACGTAGGCCCGCCGCCTCGGCCGAACGCCCTCGACCCGCAGACGCTAGTCAAGGCCGTCTCGGCGGGCGCGACGATTTCGGGCGACGTGCGCGTGGAGATTGTCGAGGACGGCGACGAGCTGAAGCTCGTAGTCCCTACGAGGAACCGCGCGAGAGGTGACGACGAGTAGCATGCAGAGCGTCGTCGAGCTGAAGGGCTTGCGGCAAAGCGGCGAGGGCGCGCGGCGCGCGGCCCTGCCCTTCGCCGCCGCGTGCTCTCTCGCGCTCCTGGGCGCGGGCGCGCTCGCGGGCTGGGCGCCCGTGGGGCTCTCGGTCGTGACGGTCTTCCTCTTCGCGGGGCCGCACAACTGGTTCGAGTTCCGCTACTTCGTCTCGCGGCTGCCCGTGAGCTGGGGGCAGTCGCGCAACTTCTTCGCGACGGCGATTGCGGGCGTGGTGCTGCTGACTGCCGGCTACGCCGCGCTGCCGCTGCTGGGCAGCGCGCTCGTCTGGTCGGGCTCGGAGTGGAGCACGGCGGCGGCCGTGTGGAACAGCCTGCTGATAGGCTGGGTGGCGCTGCTCGTGCTCCTTCGCGGGCGGCTCTCGCCGCGCCGCGACTGGAGCTGGGCGCTGCCGGTGGGCTCCTCGCTCGTCGCGCTCAACTGGCTCGCGCCCTACGCGCTCAGCCTCGCCCTCGTCTATCTGCACCCGCTCGTGGCGCTCTGGTTCCTCGACCGGCAGCTCCTTCGCACGCGCCGCAGTTGGAGCCGCGCGTACCGTCTCTGCCTGCTCGCCCTGCCCGTCGTGCTGTGCGCGCTCTGGTGGAAGCTAGCGGCCGCGCCGCCGCTCCTCGCCGACGACGAGCTGTCTCTTCGCATCGTGCGGCACGCAGGCGCGGACATGCTCGCCGGGGTCTCGTCGCACCTCCTGGTCTCGACGCACGTCTTCTTAGAGACGCTGCACTACGGCGTCTGGCTCGTCGCTATGCCGCTCGCGGGCGCGGCGGCCGCGCCGTGGCGGCTGCGCTCGATCCCGCTCGTGCGCCACCCGAGGGGCTGGCCGCGACTCGTGGTGACGGCGCTAGTCCTCGGCGCGGCGGCGGTCGTCGCCCTCTGGCTCTGCTTCGCGGCCGACTACCCGACGACGCGCGACATTTACTTCACCGTGGCCGTCGCGCACGTCCTCGCGGAAGTCCCCTTCCTTCTGCGCATGCTGTAGGCGAGGGGATGCGAGCTTCCGACCTCTGGCTCTTCCTGCCCTTCGGCTACGCCCTCACAGTCCTACTTGAGACACCAGTGCTCGCCGTCGCCCTCTCGCGCAGGCACACGCTCCGGCGCCGTCTCCTCGCGGGCCTGTGGCTGACGGCCTGCACCTACCCCGTCGTCGTGCTCGTGCTCCCGCTGATATTGGAAGGCTACTCGCGCGCGGCTTACCTGACCGTCGCGGAAATCTTCGCGCCCGCTGCCGAGTGCGCGCTCTTCCTCGCCGCCTTCGGCCTCGGCGGAGGCGGGGGCCGCCGCGACGCCCTTCGCGACTGCGCGGCGATAACGGCGGCCAACCTGCTCTCCTTCGGCGCAGGCGAAGTGCTCGGAGCCTTCGGCTGGCTCGGCCTCTTCAGCGCGGCCGCCAAATAGTTAAGGACAGTCGCAACAGTCCCCTTACGTGGCCGGAGTTAGGCCAGGTCTTATAGCCACAGCCTGAGCGCGCTGAACAGCCCTCTGCGGCGGTGGGTGAGCTGCCGGGCCGGACGACTGTGAGGCCGCGATGATCTACGCGAAGTCATAGTGCCTGGTGATGACGGGACCGGCGTCGGCGAGGGCGAATAATGATTTCATCGCCGGCTCCTTACGTGCTTTGATAGGGCCGGGCGTGCCGTACAGAGTTCGGCCTCCCGTTAAGGGCGGGGCAAAAGGCGCGGGGGCCTACGGCCGTGCTATTCGATTCGAGTAGATGAGAAAATCCCCGTCCCTGCCGGAAAGGCGCAGTCCGGCCGCCTCGGCGGCCTTGCGGGACGCCACGTTGCCGGTGCGTATGTAAGCCTCGACGGGGCCGTGGGTGGATTCGACGAGCGCCCACACCATCGGGTAGCTGAGCCTGCGCCCCCTGTGATCCGGCGCGAGAAGCCAACTGAGTTCCCACGCCTCACCCCTCCACTCGGCCCTGGCATAACCCGCGGGCTCGCCTTCGACTTCGACTATGTAAATGCTTTTGAGGGGGTCGCAGAGTGAGGCGGGGAACCATCGGGCGTGTTCCTCAAAGGGTATGGGTAATAGCGTCCGGCTCGCCGCGAGCGCGGCCCGTTCGTTACGCCACGCCAGAAGCCTCTCTGAGTCCTCAAGCCGGGCGGGCCGCAGCGTCAGGATTGCTGTCGTCGGGAGTGCCGCTGCGTTGCTCTTAATGCCCATGTCAGCACCCTGTATAGCGTGAAGAGGGTGACAATGGCCGACGCGGTGGCGAGGTAATGTCTAACTAACACGGGCGGCGCCGGCTGTAGGCCGAGTTTGGCCTCGGGGCGCTTCAGAGGGTTTGAAAGGGCGTCTATTGCCGGGAAAAAGATGGGCCGTGTAGGACTCGAACCTACGACCCGATGATTAAGAGTCATCTGCTCTACCAACTGAGCTAACGGCCCGGGTTTAAGACAAATTACACGGCGCGCCGAGCGGGTGTCAAGAAGGCCGCCCGCGCGCCGCCTAGCGCGTCATGCGCTCTGGCGGGAGCCGCTTGTCAATGGCCGGGCGCCGGGGCGCGTTCGCCAGCTCCGAGGCCGTGACGAAGACCGTGCGCGTGACCTTCTCCAGCTTCTCGTAGTCAATCTTGTCGGCGCTGTCCGTGGGCTGGTGGTAGTCCTCGTGGATGCCGTCGAAGTAGAAGATGATGGGTATGCCCTTCTTCGCGTAGTTGAAGTGGTCGCTGCGGTAGAAGAGGCGCTCGGGGTCGCCGGGCTCGTCGTAGTGGTAGTTGAACTTCAGGCCAAGGAGCGAGCGGTTGACAGACTCGCTCAACTCCGCAAGCTCCGTGCTCATCATCCTTGAGCCGATGACGTAAATCTCGTCGGGGCCGGAAAGCATTCGGTTGCGCGGGTTCGTGTCGCCGGGGCGCTTGCTGCGGCCGATCATGTCTATGTTGAGCTGCGCGACGACGTTCTCCAGCGGGACGGTCGGGAACTCGGTGAAATACTCCGAGCCCCAGAGGCCGTGCTCCTCGCCAGCGTGCCACACGAAGAGGACGGAGCGGCGAGGGCGCTTACCCTTCGAGAAGGCCTCGGCCATCGCGAGCAGCGCGGTGGTGCCGGAGCCGTCGTCGTCCGCGCCGTTGCATATCGAGTCGGAGCCGACGGGCCGGCAGCCGTAACCTCTGGCGGCCGTGCCGACGTGGTCGTAGTGGGCGCCGAGCGCGACGTACTCCTTCTTGAGAACGGAGTCGCGGCCCTCGACTATGCCGACGACGTTCTGCGTGCTCGCGTCCTCGGCCGTGAGCCTGACGCTCATGCGCAGCCGCTTCTCCGGCGAGAGCGCGAAACTCTTAAGGGGCTCGGCGCCGCCCGCCCCGAGCGCGGCCTGTATGATGCCCGCGCCTTCAGCCCGCTCCCCGGCGAAGAGCGCCGCGAGCATCTCGCGCGAGGGGATTATCGAGACGACGCCCGGCGGCTCGGGCTTGTCTTCGTCGTCTTCGTCCTCCTCACTCGCGCTTCCGCCTGTGAGGCGCGGCACGGAGTAGCTGGCGCGCCCTAGCAGGCGCGGGCCGTAGCGCCACGTGCGCTCGAAGTTTCGGGGTATGAGGACGAGGCCCTTCGCGCCGTGCTTCTGCGCGTAGCTTACGGGCGTCTCCCAGTCGCCGCCCGGCAGAGCCTTTATGTCCGCGTTCGTCACCCCCGGCGGCGGCGCAGTCCCGTTGCCGGCGACGACGACGATCTTGTCTTTAACGTCTATCCCCTCGTATGCGTTGACGCCCTTCGAGCGAATGACCCAGCCGTGGCCGGCATAGACGAGCTGCCCCTCGGCCTCGCCGCTCACGCGGCCCGTCGGCAGGAAGCCCTCGCCGACGCGGAACTTGCGGTCGCCGAGCTGCGCGGAGGTGTTCTCCAAATCCACCTGCGTGCGGCGCAGCTTGATGCGCTGGAAATAGGAGCCCTTGTCGCCGGCCGGCTTCAGCTTGAGCTTCTTGAGGCGGTCGGCGATGTACTTGGCCGTGGCGTCGAGGCCCTCGGAGGGCGTGTCGCGCCCCGCCATCTCGTCCGAGGCGATGAAGTAGAGAATCTCCTTCAGCTTGTCTGCCGTGATGCGCTCGGCGCTAGAGCGCGCGGCCGCGAAGGTCGGCGACGCAGCCGCGCCCGCGGCCGGAGCGACAGCAGCGGCGGCGCCGCCCGACCCGCCAGCCGACTGCGACCATGCCGGCAGCGGCGGCACAAGGAACGACACGCCGAGCAAGAGCGCCAGCGCCGTCAAGTTAAACTTTCGCATCTACTCTCCGTTTCACCGAAATGTTGGGGTTCGTTCGATGATAGCGCGCGCCGCCCGAGTTCGCCAGCGAGCGCGCACCGGGCGCTCCTCAACCCTTTTGCGCGCCATCCGCATCTATGCGAGAATGCTCCACGCGCGCCTGTAGCTCAGTGGATAGAGCACCTGCCTCCGGAGCAGGGGGCCGCACGTTCGAGTCGTGCCAGGCGCAATTTACTTCCTCTTCCTTTAAACGAAACAACCGCCCGAGACTTTGAACGCCCAGGTGTGAGGTGAAACTGTGCTCAGAAGATTGCCCGTCTGCCTGCTCTCCCTGTCAGTCTTGCTTTCGTCCTTCGTGACCCTTCCGGCGCGGGCGCAGCAGCCTGCCGCGGCCGCCGCTCAGGACGCCGCGAAGAAGAACGAGCCGTGGGACGTGGAGGGCGACCACGGGCCCGCGACGACCATCGAGTTCGACACGGACGAGGGAACATGGATGAGCTGCGACGTGTCGCCGGACGGGCAAAAGATCGTCTTCGACCTGCTCGGCGACATCTACGTCATGCCGATCGCGGGCGGGCGGGCGGAGCTTCTATCGGGCGGGGTTTCGTGGGAGGTGCAGCCGCGCTGGTCGCCCGACGGCAAGTGGGTCGCGTTCACCTCCGACCGCGACGGGGGCGACAACATCTGGGTCATCGGCGCCGACGGCCAGAACCGCCGGCAGGTGACGAAGGAGACCAACCGCCTTTTGAACACCCCGGCGTGGACGCCCGACGGGCAGTACCTGCTCGCGCGCAAGCACTGGACGGACGCGCGCTCGGCCGGCGCGGGCGAAATCTGGATGTACCACATAAACGGCGGCGGCAAGGGCGTGCAGCTCACGGAGAAGCCGAACTGGACGGCCAACATCGGCGAGCCCGTCGTTGACCCCAAAGGGCGCTTCGTCTATTTCGTCTCCTCCGGCGCGTTCGACTACAACAAGAACGTTTACGACAACATATACTGGATAGACCGCTACGACTTGGAGAAGGGGAGGCGCTCGACCTTCGTGCGCGGCGCGGGCGGCTCCATCCGGCCGCAGGTCTCGCCCGACGGCAAGCTACTCTCGTTCCTGCGCCGCGTGGGGCTGAAGACCGTGCTCTTCGTCCGCGAGATTGAGACGGGCCGCGAGTGGCAGGTCTTCGACGGCCTCACGCGCGACCAGCAGGAGACCTGGGCTCTGTTCGGCACGTACCCCGGCTACTCCTGGACGCCCGACGGCAAGGCAATCGTCATCACCGCGGGCGGCAAGTTCCTCCGCATAAACGTCGAGACAAAGCAGGCCGCGCCCATCCCCTTCACCGCCCGCGTCTCGCAGAAGGTGAGCGACGCCGTGCGCTTCCCCGTCAAGGTCGCGCCCGAGCGCGACCGCGCGCGCCTTCTTCGCTGGGCCGAGCGCAACGGCGACCGCGTCATCTACAGCGCGCTCGGCAAGCTCCACGTCAAGGAGGGGGACGCCGCGCCCCGCCGCCTGGAAATCACGGAGGACGGAACGGGCGGCGCCACGGGCGACCGCTACCTCGTCTATGCTCCGAACTTCAGCCTAGACGGCCGCCGCATAACCTTCGTCACGTGGAACGACGCGGAGAAGGGCGCCGTCTGGGTCGCGAGCTCCGACGGTACGGGCGCTCGGAAGATCACGACCGCCGCCGACCAGTACGCCAACCCCGTCTTCTCGGCGGACGGCTCGAAGGTCGCGTACCTCAAGGGGCGCGGGAGCGTCTATCACGAGGAGAATCTGGCGAGCGAGTCGCAGTTCGAGATTCACTACTGGGACGGGCGCCGCCACAACTACGTGATGGACTTGCAGAGCCGCGGCCCCAACGCCCGCATGCCCGTGCTCACCTTCGACCCGGAGGGCGAGCGACTCTTCTTCATGGAGGCCGGCGGCGGCCCCGGCCCCTCGCCCACGGCGCCCGCCCAGTTCATCACGTACCTTTCGAGCGTCAAGCTCGACGGCGACGACTTCAAGCGCCACATCGAGGGCAACTACGTCACGGAGATAATCCCTTCGCCCGACTTCAAGTGGGTCTTCTTCAAAGAGCTGCACAAGCTCTACGTCGCGCCGCTGCCGAAGGTGGGCAAGCCCGTCAAGCTCAGCTCCACCGAGACGGGCGTCCCCGTCAAGAGCGTCTCGACGGCGTCGGGCGCTTGGCTGTCTTGGTCGCCCGACAGCAAGTCCGTTCAGTGGACGCTTGGAGAGGACTTCTACGAGCAGAGCCTCGACAACGTCTTCCGCGCGCTCGCCAAGGACGAAAAAATCCCCGAGCCGCGCCGCACGCGCATAGGCTTCGACTTCGAGACGGCGCGGCCCCGCGGCTCCGTCGCCCTCACCAACGCGCGCATAGTTACCATGCGCGGCGACGAGGTCATCGAGCGCGGCACGATCCTCGTCGAGGACAACCGCATCAAGGCCGTGGGCGCGCGCGTCCAGATTCCGGCGGGTGCCAAGCGCATTGACCTCGCGGGCAAGACCGTCACCCCCGGCCTCATAGACGTTCACGCCCACATGGGCTACGACACGCTCGACATAATCCCCGAGCGCCAGTGGCCCTACTGGGCGAACCTCGCCTACGGCGTGACGACGACGCACGACCCCTCGGCCTCCACCCAGACCGTCTTCGCGCAGTCCGAGATGGTCAAGGCTGGCGTGATGGTCGGCCCGCGAGTCTTCTCGACGGGCTACATACTCTACGGCGCGGAGAGCCCCGAGAAGGCCGTCGTCAACTCCTATACCGACGCACGCGGCCATCTTGAGCGCCTCAAGGCCGTCGGCGCTTTCTCCGTCAAGAGCTACAACCAGCCGCGGCGCGACCAGCGCCAGCGCATCATACGCGCCGCGCGGGATTTGAGCATGATGGTGGTGCCGGAGGGGGGCTCGACTCTCCACGCCAACATGACGCAGATACTGGACGGCCACACCGGGATAGAGCACGCCATACCCGTCGCGCCGCTCTACAAGGACGCGCGCACGCTCTTCGCGCGCAGCCGCACGCAGTACACGCCGACTCTCATCGTCGGCTACGGCGGAATATGGGGCGAGAACTACTGGTATCAGCACTCGAACGTCTATGAGAACCGGAAGCTCCTGCGGTTTACGCCGCGCAAGGTGATCGAGCCGCGCGCGCGCCGCCGCATGATGGCCGGCGAGGACGACTTTTACCACTTCGAGCTGGCGAAGGTCGTGAAGGATTACGTCCGCGCCGGGGGCAAGGCGCACCTCGGCGCGCACGGGCAGTTGCAGGGCCTGGGCGCGCACTGGGAGCTCTGGATGCTTCAACAGGGCGGGCTGACTAACTTGGAGGCGCTCAGGGCGGCGACGCTGCACGGCGCGCAGTACCTTGGGTTGGACGGAGA
>DASPKR010000148.1:0-3495 GCA_035627975.1 Pyrinomonadaceae bacterium
GCGCGCGTGCTTCTGCCGCGCCCGGCGCCCGGCGCGCGCCACTACTACCGCAAAGTCGGGACGAGAAAGGCGCAGGCCATCTCGAAGGTCTGCTTCGCGGGGCTCGCGCCCGTCGAAGACGGCGCCGTGCGCGAAGTGAGAATCTGCCTGGGGAGCGTCGCGCCCACGGTGCTCCGCTGCCGCCGCACTGAAGAGCTTCTGAGGGGGCGCCGCGTGGATGACGAGACAATCCGCGCCGCCCGAGAGGAGATTGCGGCGGAAGTCTCTCCGATTGACGACGTGCGCTCGACGGCCCGCTACCGCACGCGCGTCGCGCAGAACCTGCTGGAAGAGTTCCTGACCGCGCTGCCGTCTTAAAACTTCCTCACTGACGAGCGCCGCGAGGGCCGGGTGGCCTACCCAGCGGGCGAGCTGCGAGTTGACGCCGGCCTGCAAGGGCATCAGCGCCCCCGCCATCAGTGCGATTAACAGATAGACCCAGGCCATCGGCTCTCCGAAGAGGGAGTATCGGTCTTTAAGTAAAGGCGCCCGCCAGTATAACGCCTCGCCGCCGCGCTTCCCGAAAACTGATTACCGATTCGCGCCCGTCGTGATATAGTCCCGCGCCGTGCCAGCCCGTTGAATACCAACCGAAGGAGCCGCAAAAGATATGCAGAACTATCCCAACTCGCCGCTGCCGCCGGGCGGCTACGGCATGCCGCCGCAGCCTCCGCAGAAGAAGGGCCTCTCGAAGGGCCTGAAAATCTTCATCGTCCTCGCGCTAGTCTTCGTCATCGGCGGCGGGGCGCTCCTGATACTCGGGGGCGTCGGCTTCTACGTCCTTACGCGCAGGGCGCAGGAGGCCGCGGGCACGGCCGGCTCGCCCCTCAGCGGCCTTACCACTTCGCCCGCCGACGACGGCGACGAGGCCGAAGGGCCTTCGCCCACCGCGGAGCAGTCTGCGGCGATAGCCGGCGGCCAGTCTGCCGAGTGGGCGCAGCAGGAGATTTCGTGGACGGTGCCACAGAAGTGGCGCCAGCACTCGGCCGACAGCTCGAGCCTCCTGTGGCGCTCGCCCGGCAGTTGGGACGCCGCTTCGCTCATCGCCAACATAGCGCCGATGGGCTCGGACTTCCCGACCGAAGTGAGCCTCAACAGCTACTACGACAGCTTCAAGCGCGACAAGCAGAAGTACAGCGATGTGCGGTGGCTCAAGCTCGGCGGCATAAAGGGCGTGATGTTCCGCGAGTCATCGCCCGAGAGCCCGGACAGCCCGCAGCGCCTACAGTGGATAGGCTACCGCGACTACAAGGGCCAGACGCAGTACGTCACCATCATGCTCGCCTCGCGCGGCAAGGACTTCGCCCGCCACGAGGACGCGCTATACGGGATACTCTACTCGACCGAGTTCTCGCGGTAGCCGAAGCTCAGGGGGAAAGTGGCCGCGGGCGGGAGAACCGCTCGCGGCCACTTTCGTTTGAAACGTATCAACTGCCGGAGGCATAACGACAGGGACGGGGATTATGTCTCGCCCCGCCCGGCGGACGATGCCGCGTCCGCATACCAGCAGAAAGGAGCATCACTAAGTGACAAAGAAAAAGCCGGTGAGTAAGAAGGTCGGGCGAAAGCAAACGGCGGGGGGTGGCGCCGCGGCCCGCCCCCCGAAGGCGACCAAGCAGGCAGGGCCGGATGAGCGCGGCGCGCGCCCGGCGCCGGACGTGGACGAACTGATCCAAGGAGTGCTGGCGCTTATAGAACAGTATCTGCTTCCTGCGTCACGGCGCGCTTTCTCCATCCCCGCCCCGCCCCGGCCCGGCCCGAGCCCGAGCCCCAGCCCTTCACCGAGGCCAGGCCACCCGACCGTGCCGGGCGGCGGCCTGCAGCCCGCGCCGACCATGCCGGACACCGACGGCTTCTGGAGAGGGCTGGAGGACCTTAGGCGACGGCAGCACCCAATCTAAGAATGAGGCCGGCCGCGCCGCCAGCACTGGCGGCGCGGCCGGCCACGGCACACGAGAGCCCCCGCCTATTGGAACACTCGCTCGACCGGCACGATGACGACCTGCGCCGGGCGGACGTTGATTTTGTATTTCTCGATTACCTTGTCCTCGGCGAGTATGTCGGCCGGCTTGGGCGAGTTGTAGGTGATGGGCGAGGGCGCGCCCTTGACTATCGCGTCGCGCAAGGATTCGGCGTCCTTCGTGACGACGACGACGCGCAGACGGTCGCCCTTCAGGTGCTGGCGTATGGCGCGGTTCACGTCGGCCAGGGTCAGGCGCGAGAGCTGCTCGCGCATGAACTGGCCGTAGTCGCCGATGCCGTAATACCGGCTGTCGAGCGCGTAGCCGAGCCGCGCGTTCTGCGTGGCCGTGAGCACGTCCGAGTACTTCATCAGGAAGTTGCGCATGGACTCGAAGTCGGCCTGCGGCATGCCGTTCCGAACGAGCTTGTCGAACTCGTAGAGCGCGGCGCGCAGCGTGAAGTGCGCGTTCTGCGGCTCGACGGGCCGAATCCATATCTGGAAAATCTGCGACTGGCGCCCCAGGTTCGGGTCGGGCATGAACTGGAACATACCGCGCGGGAAATATTCGACGTACGCGTAGTCGCCGTAGTTCAAGCCCCGCGCCTCGCGCAGCCGCTGGTAGAGGTGGCTCGCGCTGTTGCGGTGCTGGCCGAGGTAAGAGGCCGTGAGCGCGAGCGCCGGCCAGTCCTTGTGCGAGCGGTTGACGGCGATGGGGAAGCCCAGAGAGATGGCGGTCGCGCGCGTCTCGCGCTTGACTATCTCGACCCTCATTCCGGGCGCGACCTTCGGCTGCGCGACCTTCAGGGGCTTCGGAGCGCCCGCGGGCAGCTTCGCGGCGAAGTCCGCCTCGACGCGCGATGCGAACTCTGCCGGGTAGCCGCCCGCGAGCCCGACGATCAGGTTGGCCTGCGTGTAGTTCTGCCGGTAGAAGTCGCGCACGTCCGCGAGCGTAAGCTTTTCTAGCGACGAGAGCCGTCCCATGCTGTGGTGCTCGTAGGGGTGGCCGGCGTAGATGATGTTGTAGAGGTACTCCTTGCCCAGCTCCTCGTCGTTGCCCTCGCGCAGGGAGACCTTGAGGAAGTTGACGGCGTCGGCCTTCAGCCGCGTGAAGTCCTCCTCCCGGAAGCCGGGGTCTAGGAGCATGTCGCGTATGAGGCCGTAGTACTTCTCGAGGTTGTCGGCGTGCGTCGTTCCCGAGAAGACGCTCATCTCCTTGTCAACCTGCCAGCCGAAGGACGTAGCCATCGGGTACATCGCCTCGACTATCTGCTCGTAAGTCATTGAGCGCGAGCCGGCCTCGGCGAGCATCGCGGCCGTCAGCGACGCGACGCCCTCCTTGCCCTTGGGGTCGTGGGCCGAGCCCGTCATGAAGAGCAGGCGGAAGGTTACGAGCGGCGACTGCGAAGGTTGCAGTACGCTTGCGATTCTTGTCGTCGGCATCTTTACCTGCGAGCGGGCCGGGGCTGCGGAGAAGGGGAGGAGCGCCAGCACCG
>DASPKR010000149.1:0-6423 GCA_035627975.1 Pyrinomonadaceae bacterium
TCACGCATCGCCGCCGCCCACGCTTCGAGGATGGCCTCGCGCTGCGCGCCCGCGCCGTCGGGGCGGACGCCTCCGCGCGCCTCCATCGTCTCGGGCTTGAAGAAGACGTACTTGTTCGCCGGGTAGGCTTCGATGGTTGCGAGCACCCTGTCCTGCTCGATTGCCACGTAGGAGAGGCCGAGTTTTTGGGCAGTCATCGCGGCCGAGAGGCCGGCGGGGCCTACGCCGATGATGGCGACCTCGACTTGCGCCTTCGGCTCGGGCGCCGCGCCAGAGCGAAGCTCCTCGGCGATGAAGCGCACGCAGTCGGCGCCCTCGTTAGTGGCGTTCTTAATCAGGGGCGTCCCCGAAACGTCGCCGATGATGTAACAGCCGGGGACGTTCGTCTGGAAGCTCGAGTCGCGGTTAGGCACCTTGCGCGGCGGTATCTTCTTCGTCGTGTTGACGACGATGCACGCCTTCGGGTTGACGGGGCATTCGACCTGACAGGCCGTGTCCTCCATGCACTGGTCGCGGGCGACGGGCGTTGCGAAGCCGTTGACGATGGAGAGCACGTCGTGCGGGCATGCGTCAACGCAGGCGTGGCAGCCGATGCAGCGCTCGGTGATGATGACGGGGTGCGGGTATTCGGGGCCGTCGGGGTCGTACTTCTCTAGCTGCTCGCGCGTGAGCTTAATAGCCCCGCCGTCCTCCTCTTCCTTAATAGGCAAAGGGTTTTCGAGGAGGAGGCGTGCGCGCCGCGCGTCGCGCAGGACGAACCAGAGCGCCGCGACCAGGAGGGAGAGGCTGACGGCGGCCCAGCCCCACCAGGGCAGGCCGCCGAAGAAGCTCTTACTCGGGTCTTTCGACCAGAGGTTTATCGCCGCGAGCATCGCGAGCAGGGCGAGTATGACGAATAGCTGTGCCTTCTTCATAAGTCGGGGTTGAAAGGTGCGGCGCCGCTCACCTGCGCGGCGCGTCGGCCGGGGCGTTGCGGCTCGGCGCCTCCTCGGCAGCGGCCGCCAGCATCGAGCGGCCCCACGAGCGGCGGCCCTCGACGTGCTGCACGTGGCAGGAGATGCAGTTCGGCCGGTCTGCGGCGAGCACCGCCTCGAACTTGCCGCCGCGGTCGCCGTTGTGGCACGCGCCGCAGGTCGTGCGCGGCGTCTCGCGGTCAATCGGCGAGAAGGCCCTGTGGCACGAAGAGCATGACATCTCGCCCTCCCGGTTCGAGGGCCAGCCCGCCGGCGCCTTTACGCGGTGGATGTGCAGGGCGTGGAACTCAGCGCTGCGTCGAACGTCCTCGGGGTCACGCTTCTCCGTCGGCTTCCTCACGGCGTTCGCCATCTGCGAGACGAGCTTGCGCGTCTCCGGCGACTTCTGCGCCCACTCCTCCTCGGGCAGCCCCGGCCAAGACCATGCCCCGGCCGTGACGGGGTAGCCGTGCGCGCCGCCGTGCGCGGTGCCGACGCGCCTGCCGTTAAAAGTTTTCTTGTTCGCGTCGTTGTGGCAGTTGGTGCAGGTCTCAAGGCTCGCGACCGCTGGGCGGTGCTCAGTCCCCTGGTGCTCGACGTGGCAGGCCGTGCAGCCTACGCCGGCCTCCACGTGCTTCTTCGTGACGGTGGCCTTGAAGGCGTCCGTTCGGTGGCACGACGCGCAGCTCGACTCGACCGAGGCGGCCAGCGTGTGGCAAGAGGTGCAGGAGCCTGCGTTCGCTCGCTGCGCGATAGGCGGGTTCGACTGAATCGCTCCGCGCGAGTGGGCCGTGGAGATGGGCGCGGGCGAGAACGCCTGCGCGTAAGTTAAAGCGGCGACGACCGCAAAGACGGCGACGGCGGCGAAGCCCCAGACGAAGACGGAGAAGGGCCACGGGCGTACGAGGTCCCGCGTCGGCGTCCAGTTGAAGCGCGCCTTGCCGAGCACGCGCATCGGCTTCTGCGGGCGCAGCAGCGACTGCCGGTGCATCTTGCCGGCCTCTCGCTTGCGCTTCTCCCAGAATACGTTGAGCGCCCGCGCCATCTCGACCGAGGGCTGGCCCGCCCGCGGCTGCCGCGCCGCAACCGGTGCGGGCGGGATGGACTCCGGGCGCGCCTCGGCGTCGCCCGCGTTGACGGCGACTTCGAGCGTGACGCGCAGGGAGAGCGCGTCGTCGCCCTCGCGGCCGACGTATAGGAAGAAGGGGCCGATCTGCACCACGTCGCCGTCGGCCAGCACCTCGGCCGCCTCGGTCTGGATGACGCGGCCGTTCAGCGTGGTCGCGCTCGAGCTACTGAAGTTGAACAGGTAGAAGCGGCCGTCTGCGCCGTTGATGCCGGCGTGCAGGCGCGAGACGGTCGGGTGGTTCAAGACTAGCTCGCAGCTCGGCAGGCGCCCGACCCTCAGCCCGTCGGCCGTGACGGTGACGGGGTCAACGTCCAAGTCCTCGCGTTCGATGATGAAGCGGCTGGCCTGAGTCTGCATAGGGTTCAGCGGGCGGCGAAGAGCACGACCTGTATGACGTGGACGAGCATGAGCGCGAGCATGAGCGAGGTGGCGACGACGTGCGGCGCGAGCCAGAGCTTTAATAGCTGGTGCAGGTAAATTAGCGAGTCAACGCGCCGGAGCGTCACGGTCGCCTCGACCGCTTCGAGGAGGAGCTGCCGCGACTCGGGGTCGAGCCCGCGCGCCTCCTCCTCGTAATTCTCGCGCGCGGCGGCGAGAAGCTCGGAGAGCGGCTCGCGCTTCAGGTATTGGCGCAGGAGGTATGAGAAGGAAAAGACCTTGCCGCGCACGCGCTTGCGTATGAACTCTCGGAGCGACTCGCTGCTGCGCTGGCCGACCTCGGCCAGAGTCTCGCTAAGCTCGTCGCGCCGCGCGCGCAGGTCTTCGACGAGGAGCGGCTCGCCCTCTATGCTCGTCATCACGCGCGGGACGACGAGATAGACGGCCACGCCGAAGAGGCCGGTGAGTATCACGGCGTCGAACGAGATCATCAGGAGCGATGTCAGCAAGCCCCCCGTCGTCCTGCCGCCGTGGAGCAGCAGCACGATGCCTGCGACGATGCCGAGATAGACGTGCGCGAGCATCCAGTAGCGGAGCGCCCCCGCGCGCCTGCGATAGACCTGCTTGCGCGCCGGGTAGGTCATCACGGCCGCGACGCCGCCGAGGCCCACGAGCCCCGTGAGCCAGCGCATCGTGAGCCACGTCCCGCCAATCGGCTCGTCGAGGCCGTAGCGCAGCATGCCCCAAATCGTTCCGCCGGTCGCGGCGATGGTCATGAGGATGCCGAGCGCGTGCCAGAGGCGCGCCACCGGGTCGCGCTTGTGTATGTCGCGGCCGACGGCGTGCGTCTGGTCGCGGTAGGCGAGGCCGAGCCGCGTGTTTACTTCAGTGAAATACTCGCGCGGGTTGACGCGCACGAGCGCGCCCGTAGGGCAGTTCTCCTCGCAGGAGTAGGCCGCGCGTTTGGCGCCGGGCGGGTTAAGGGCCGTGCCTGCGCAAAGGTTGCACTTGGTAGCGAGCAGGTTGTCGATGGCCGTAACGGGCTGCGGCGGCGCGGGCGGCGCGAGGCTTAGCCAGCCTTTGAGACGGCCGGCGAGCGTCTTGGGCGGCACGGCCTCGGCCTTGCGCGGTATCATCGTGATGGCGTTGTAGGGGCATTGCGTGGCGCAGTCGCCGCAGCCGATGCAGGTCTTCGGGTCAATGTCTATCTGGCCGTTCTCGAAGCGGCCGATGGCGCCCGTGGGGCAGCCCGTAAGGCACTCGGGGTCCTGGCAGTGCATGCAGACCGAGGGGACGAGGACGTGTTGCTCGGCCTGCGAGCCGGGGCGCTTCGGCCGCTCTATGTGTATGCCGCGCCGCAGCAGGCGCGAGCGGCCGTGAACCTGGTGGCAGGCCATTGAGCAGTTGCCGCAGCGCACGCACTTGTCCATGTCCATGACGAGCAGGTTCGTGCCGTCAACCACGCCCGTCGCTATCTCGCGCTCGGTGGCCGAGATTAAGAACCTGTCGAGGCCGGAGGAGACGCGCACGTCGTCGTCTGCGAGCGAGAACTCCGAGAAGGTCTTGACGAGCGTCTCGCGCAGCTCGCGGTCAGCGCGGAGGCGCGGGACGGCGACTTCCAGAACCTCAGTCCTTTGCAGGACGGTCGCCGTGTAGGCCCACTCGGCGTCGCGCTCGACGCCTTCGAGCCCGAGGCAGTTGCCCGCGCCGAGGAAGTCAACGCCCGCGCCTTCGCCCAGTCCCGCCACCAGCATCTCGCCGATGACCGCCCCTTTGGTGAGGCCCCGCACGCGCCGAACCCAGCCGTTTCGGATGAAGATGATGCGGTCAATGGGGTCGCCCTCGCGGAAGAGCGCGTGGTGCTTGGCATAGACGGTGAAGCGCGCCGACCTGCCCAGCTTCTCGATAAGCTCGGGGCTGAAGGCGTTCCCGGTAGCCTGCCGAACGTCAATGAGCGTGCGGCCGAGGCCGTGCTTGCGGTAGTTCTGGTCGAGCGCCTGCCCGAACTTCGGGAGCTTCCGCAGCAGGCGGAGCGCCGGGCGGCGGACTTCCAGCACGCGCGCCTTCGAACCGGCAGGCACCGCGACCGTGGCGTTACGGGGCACGCCCGCTAGCACGGACATCTCGCCGAAACTCGCGCCGGGCTGGATTTCGCCGACCTTTCTGTCCTGCCCCGTCTCGGGGTCTCGGACGAGCACGTCGAGCGCGCCGTCAACCGTTATGTAGAAGGTGTTGCCGCCCCAGTCCCCCTCGCGCACTACGTGCTCGCCGGCGTCGTACTCCAGGAGCTGGACGTAGGGGCCGACCTTCTTGCCGTTGTAGTTTCGGCCGTAGGCTATGACTTCCAGGTCGAGCTCGTGCTCGAAGTGGCCGTCGCGGCGCGAGAGTAGTTCCGAGATGATGTCAACCTTCCCGATGGCGTCCAGGATGGTCTTGTGCTTCTTTATCTCTCTGGGCATACGGCTCAGGCTTTGAAGAATTAAGAAGGAGCAGCCGCTGTAAGAAGTGCTGAAAGCTTAAAAGAGGCCGCATTATAACACCCGAGCGCGCGCCCGCGGGCGCCGAAATTTTGGAACCCGCCCGGCGGCCCCGCGTGTACGAGGGGTGTCGGGCCCGGCAGGGCGGGGCGGGGGTGTATAATTCGCGGCTGGCAGGGCCGCGGCGCCCGGCCCCCGGCCAGGGCCTAAAGCGAGGGGGCGAGCGGTCGTGTAGAGATTTACCGTGACGAGTTAGCCGAGCGCCGGGCCTGCCCTTCCTGGATGAGCGCCACCTACCCTACGAACGAACTGCTGTTCTCGGCGGCGGCCGCGGCGGCGGAAGTGTCTCTCCCGGCGGTGGAAGTGACAGAGGCGATGTCTGACCACCGTCTGCTAGAGGCGACGCGCGGCGGCGACGAGGCGGCCTTCGCCGAGATCGTCCGGCGCTACAGGAACCAGATCACGAACTACGTCTATCGCATGACGAACGACTACGACCTTGCCGTTGACCTGGCGCAGGAGACGTTCATGCGCGTCTATTTAGCGGCCGAGCGATACCAGACGAGCTTCGCCTTCTCGACCTACATCTACCGCATCGCCACGAACCTCGCCATCTCGGAGCTGCGCCGCCGCAAGCGCCGCCGGCTGGTCTCGCTCACGGGCTTCTTCCGCGAGAGCGAGCGGGGCGGAGAGGCCGCCGAACTCGACTTGCCTGACCTCTCGCCCTTGCAGGACACCAGCGTGGCCGAGGGCGAGAGGCGCGCTGCCGTGGCGAGGGCGATTGCGACGCTCCCCGAGAAGTACCGCGCACCGCTCGTCCTGCGCGACGTTGAGGAGCGCAGCTACGAGGAGATCGCCTCCATCCTCCAGATGAGTGAGGGCACGGTGAAATCGCGCATCAACCGCGCCCGCTCTTTCCTGCGCGACAAGCTGCGGGCGTACATTTGAGGAAGTAAGAGCATGAGGGACTGCAAAGCCACCCGCGTCGAGATAGAAGAGGCCTCGGGCGCCCTGCCGCTCGGCGGCGCGGCGCGCGAGCACGTGGCCGCCTGCGCGGCCTGCAAGGAGTTCTACGCGGAGTGCGCCTCGTTACGGCGCCTGGTGGGCGAGCTGGAGAGGGTCTCGGCGCCGGACGATTTCGACAGGCGGCTGCGCGCGCGCATGGCCTCGGCCGGCGCCTCGAAGCGCAACGGCCGCCCGGCGCTCTTCCGTCTCGCGTTTGTACCGGTGGCTGCCGCGGCGTGCCTGCTCGTCGGCGCCGCTGGCTCGCTCTACGTCTGGCAGCAGAGGAAAATGACCCCGGCCGTGGCTACACAGGCCGGCGGGGAAGGCGGGCGGGCGCGACCCGTTCAGGTCGCTGAGAGCCGCGAGGGCGAAGGCGCCGCCGCTTCCGCGGCGCGGAATGATGAAAGCGGCGCTGACTCGAACGACGCCGCGCCCGCCAATGCCGATAACACTTCCGGGCGCGGGCAGAAGACTGTGCGCG
>DASPKR010000150.1:0-3892 GCA_035627975.1 Pyrinomonadaceae bacterium
GAACCCGTACGTGTTCATGTAGTAGGGGAAGCGCGACGAGCAGCCGATGCCGGAGACGAAGACTATCTTCTCGCGCGGGATGCCCAGCTCCGGCATCACCTTCTGCACGTTGTTCAGTATCGCGTAGTCGCCGCAGCCCGGGCACCAGCGCACCTCCTGGTCGGAGGCGAAGTCCGCTTTGGTGAGCTTGCCCGGAGGCGGCGCGGGCCTCCCCGCGACGACCGACCCGGGCTCGCTCTCCGGCGCCGGGCCGCTGCCCGACACGTTGCCGCCTATGCCACGCACGCTCGTCTCGTTCGGCCCCTCGCTCAAAATGTCTTCACCCTTGTTCCCGTTGCCTTGTGTGCTCATCTCTTTTCCTCTGATCCGATGCGGCCGCAGTCGGCTATCTCGAATTCAAGCTTGTAAGGATTAGTGCCGTTGACGCTGACCGAGACCGCATGCTTGACGGCGCCGCGCCGCCGAAGACGAACTGCCCGCGCGCCTTCAGACTTTAAACTACTCTCTAAATCACTAGCGGGTGCCACGGCATCACAGGTACTCCTCGACCTTGCGCACGATCTCCCGAATCTGGAAGGGGCGGCCCTTGACCTTCGAGTAGGCGACGGCGTCAACGAGGTACTTGGCGCGCACCATCGTGCAGAGCTGGCCGAGGTTCATCTCGGGGATGATGACCGTCTCGAAGCGGCGCAGCACCTCGCCCAGGTTCGCGGGGAACGGGTTGAGGTGGCGCAGGTGCGCGGAGGATACCGGCTTCCCTTCGGCCCGCAGCTTCTCGACGGCCGAGGTTATCGAGCCGTAGGTCGAGCCCCAGCCCAGGACTAAGACCTTGCCTTCGGGGTCGCCGAAAACTTCCACGTCGGGTATATCCTGCACGGCGCGGTCAACCTTCGCCTGCCGCATCATCACCATGAAGTGGTGGTTCTCGGGGTCGTAGTTGACGTTGCCCGTCAGGTGCTGCTTCTCAATGCCGCCGATGCGGTGCTCGAGCCCCGGAGTGCCGGGCAGCGCGAAGGGGCGCGCGAGCGTCCCCTCGTCGCGAGCGTAGGGCATGAAGCCCTCGGGGTTCGTGACGAAGTTAATCTCGATCTTCGGCAGCTCGTTCAGGTCGGGCAGCAGCCACGGCTCGGCGCCGTTGGCGAGGTAGCCGTCCGAGAGGTAGAAGACCGGCGTCATGTACTTGAAGGCGAGGCGCACGGACTCAATCGCCATCGTGAAGCACTCGGCCGGCGTCGCTGGCGCGAGCACTATCGCGGGGCATTCGCCGTTGCGGCCCCAGACGGCCTGGAACAAGTCCGCCTGCTCGGTCTTCGTCGGCAGGCCCGTAGAGGGGCCGCCGCGCTGCACGTTGACGATGACTAAGGGCAGCTCCGTCATCACCGCGAGCCCGATTGCCTCCTGCTTCAGGGCGACGCCGGGGCCGCTTGTGCCGGTCAGGCCGACGTGGCCGGCGAAGGCGGCGCCTATGGCGGCGCAGACGGCGGCTATCTCGTCCTCGGCCTGGAAGGTCTTGACGCCGAAGTTCTTGTGGCGCGAAAGCTCGTGGAGGATGTCGGAGGCCGGCGTTATCGGGTACGAGCCGTAGAAGAGCGGGCGGCCGGCAAGCTCCGCGGCGGCGACGAAGCCGATGGCGGTCGCCTCGTTGCCCGTGATCTTGCGGTACTTGCCCGGCGCGATGACGGCCTTGCGAACCTTGTAGTGCGTGGTGAAGACCTCGGTCGTGTCCGCGAAGTTGTAGCCGGTCTTCAGCGCCACCTCGTTGGCCTTCTGGATTTCGGGCTTCTTGCCGAACTTATCCTTGATCCATTCGAGCGTCGGCTCCATCGGCCGGTCGTAGAGCCAGTAGAGGACGCCGAGCGCGAAGAAGTTCTTGCAGCGATCCATCTCCTTGCGCGAGAGCTGCACGCCGGCCTCCTGCAAGGCGCGTATGTTCAGCGACGTGATCGGCAGCTTGTGGACGCGATAGCCGCGCAGGGTCTCGTCCTCCAGCGGGCTCGACTGGTAGTTGGCCTTCTTGAGGTTCTCCTTGTTGAACTCGTCGGAGTTGATGATGACGGTGCCGCCGTCCTCGAGGTCGGGCAGGTTGACCTTGAGCGCGGCCGGGTTCATGGCGACGAGCACGTTGGGCTGGTCGCCGGGCGTGCGTATGTCGCGCGAGGAGAAGTTGAGCTGGAAGCCGGAGACCCCGGGCAGCGAGCCCGCGGGCGCGCGTATCTCAGCGGGGAAGTCCGGCAAAGTCGAGATGTCGTTGCCGACGACGGCCGAAGTGTTCGTGAACTGCGTGCCCGTCAACTGCATGCCGTCGCCGGAGTCGCCCGCGAAGCGTATGGTGACGGTCTCTAGCTCTTCGAGGTTACGCTGTAGCTCTTCTGCCGGCGGCGTGTCAATGATGGCGCTCATATGCTTTAACTCGTTCCTCTGCGTCTGGGTTTAAAGGGGGGTTGTCCGGCCTGCGGGAAGCAAAGTCATCGGCTCTAACGGCTGAAGCGGCGTGGAAGAAACCCAGCCCATGATTCGAAGTCATTCTACACAGCGGGCGCGCGTAAACTCAAGCGAGGGCGCCGGAGACGCGGAAAGCCCCCGCCGCCCCGTGAAGGGCCGCGGGGGCTTTCGCCCTTCGCGCCGTACGCCGCCCCCGTGCGGAGGCTTGTAAGCGTGGGTGGGCGCGCGGACTTCAGGTCGTGACTTCCGAGCTGGCGGGCGAGCCTGCGGCGGCGCCGCTGGCCGCGCCGTCCCCGGAAGCTGACTTGGCCGGGGCAGAAGAGGCGCGTGACGAAGACGACGAAGAGTTCGCCGATGCCGAGGACGAGGAGGCCGAAGGCGCCGAGGCGGCGCGCTCCTGCTTGTCGAGCGCCTCCTTGAGCTGGCTCATGCGGCAGCTCCCCTCGAATATCGCGCCCTGCTCGATGACGAGCGCGGGCGTCTCTATGTTGCCCGTGACCTTTGCGACGCGCCCCATCTCGATGCGCTTCGTGGCGGTGATGTCGCCGTTGACGGTGCCGTAAATCTGCGCGACCGCCACCTCGACGTTGGCGTCCACCCGCCCGTTGGTCGAGACGATGAGCGTGCCGTCGTCCGAGGAGACGCGTCCCGAGAGGTGGCCGTCAACGCGGAGCATGCCCTTGAAGCTGGCCTCGCCCTGGAGGGTCGTGCCGTTGCCGACGAAGCCGGTCAGCGTCCCCTCCTTGATGTCGCGGGCGAGCGACTCGCTCTCGGTGACGGCGCGTGAGGTGGTCGGGGTGTGGACGGACTGCTGGTAGGCTTCGGTGACGGTCGCGCCGCCGGCGGCGGGCTGCGCCGACGACGGCGTCGAAGCGTTGTAGCTGCCGTGGGCGGGCGTCTGCGGGGTGTGGTCGGCCGTGTCGTCGGCGTGGGTCTGTTCCTTCGGATTTCTTCCCGGTCTAAACATGTCGCATTCTCCCTGAAAGGCTTGGTTGGAGCGGCCGGCGGGGACGGGTCGGCCCCGCGTCGGGCCAAAAGGGGCGCGCGCCGCGCACCTCAAGTCTGCATGAAGGCCGTTGAGAATGGAGAGTCGTCGGTGTTTCGACACCGCCCGGCCGCGCCCGCGGGCGGCGGCCGTCAAGGAGCGCGGCCGATGATAATTCAAAAGGCGTGGGAAGGCAAAAGCTGCAAAACGGAGTTTTCGGTTTCCAGTTTTTAGTTTTCGGCTCCCGGTCTTAGCTGAAAACTGGAAACCGAAAACTCCTTCCCCCGATTTACGATCCGCGCCCTTTTCATTTACCATGCGCGCATCCCAACTTCCGAAGGAGAGTTTCAGAGATGACCGGTCAGATGGTCGAGTTCCAGAGTAACGGCGGCAGCGCCCGCGGGTATCTGTCGGCGCCGGAGGGCGGGAGGGGGCCGGGCGTCGTCGTGCTCCAGGAGTGGTGGG
>DASPKR010000151.1:0-3650 GCA_035627975.1 Pyrinomonadaceae bacterium
TACGCGCAGGACATGGGCGGCCCGAAATCCCGTGCCACAACGACGGAGCTAGTCCCGCTCTAGCGCAAGCAGTCAAAGCGCCCGCTGTTGCGAATAACGGGGGATGAAGCTATGAACTTCGCCCGAAGGGTGGTCGTAATCTTCTGAGACCGTGCCTGAGTTGATAATTTCAGTGAGGCTTTAGATGTATTGCCCTAAATGTAGCCGGCAGCAAGTCTCCGAAGACGTTCGCTTCTGTTCGCGTTGCGGTCTCCAACTCGACGCCGTAAGAGGGTTGCTCGGGGAAGACGCAGGCACCCCGGCAGCGGGCGAAGCCGAGCCCCGGCTCACTCCCGCGCGCAACAGGGACATCCTTTTAGGGGCGACGGTCATGCTCGTCGGCTCCGTCGCAGTCGCCTTAATTATGATCAGCACCGCGGCTGGAACGCCTTTGCAGGCGGTCATTATCCCGCTACTGATTCTATGGCTGGGGCTCGCCGCCGCGCTTTTGCTCTCGGGCCACGCCGCGCGGGAAGTGTCGAAACTCTTTTCAAAGGAAGCTCCTGCCCCGCTTCGGGAGTCTCTTCGGGCTCAGTCACGCGGGTCAGCGCCTCCGCCGGGGCTTTGCCGACCGCCCAGAGCACGCCCGTGCCGGGGCCGGGCTCGTGGCGCTCCGGCACGGCGGAGTTGGCGCGGCCGTCGAGCATAACCGAACAGACGACCGACTCTCTGGATATGAAAAGGGGCTCGTGAGAAGCGCCGTCGGCGCGGGACCGGGCCGGCGCGGCATCGAGAATGTGAAGTCTGAAGCGGCGGCGCCGTCCGAGGAGGCGCCGCCGCCGTTTTTGCGGAGAATTTTTAATTGACCGAGGGGGCGGGCGCCGATAATATCCGCGCTCGATGGCACAGACTTACACCTGCGCATACTGCCGGCACGAGGCGGCGTTCCCCTTCGCCGCATGCCCCCTGTGCGGGCGCGAGGCGGCGCAGGCAACCGCGGGCGAGGTCGCGCTCGTCTGTTACAAGTGTGACTTCGAGACGGGGGCGCAAATCGCTAACTGCCCCGTGTGCGGCCACCCGCTAGTCACGCCGACGCGCGTGCGCGTGCTCGGGGTGATCCTTATGGCGCTGGGCGCCTTCCTCGTGGTCTTCATGGGGGCGATAACTATCTTCGTCGCGGGCGTCGTGGCGCACTCCTCAGACCCCGATGCGACCACCCGCTTCGATGGCGGCGCGAAAGAGCTGGCGCTCATCTACGCCGTCTTCGGCGCGGTCATGGCCTTCGGGCTGGGCTGCCTTGTGGCCGGCCTGTGGCAGGCGTGGCACGGCAGGCGCAACCCGAAGCTGACGAAGGCGGTGCTGGCCGTGGCGTTCGTGCTCGCGCTGCTCGCGTCGCTCGTGCCGGCGCTCCTTTGAACTCCCGATAAACTTCCGACCGAAAAACGAGAGGAGCTTAGACAGAGATGAAGAGGCTCACACTTACTTCACTCGCGGTATTGCTCTGCGCGGCGTCGTGCCTCGCGCAGGCCAGCGGCAACGTCGCATACTCGAACGAGGGCCGCGGGCAGTCGCGCGCAGAGCAGAACGAGAGGAACAAGCGCGCCGCCGCGGACGTGGCGTCGCAGACCGGCATGTTCATTGACGCCAGCGTGCTCGCCAACGTCAAGGCAGACGAGCACGTAGCCGTCTTCGGCGTGACGGCCGAGTGCGCGGCCGTCCCCGAGTGCGGGCAGAAGGTTGACGCGGCCGTCGCCTCGTTCACGCGCGACGTCAGGCAGCTCGGCGTCGCCCCCGACGACGTGTTCGTTGACTTCGTCGCGCAGAACAAGATTTACGCGTACCAGATAGAGGGCAACATCGCGCGGGAGAAGCTCGTGGGCTTCGAGCTGAAGAAGAACGTGCTCGTCCACTACAAGGACAGGCTGCTGCTCGACAAGCTGGTGGTCGCGGCGTCGCGCTCGGACATCTTCGACCTGATCAAAGTTGACTACGTCGTGCGCGACCCGGCGGCCGTGCAGAGCAGGCTCGCCGAGGAGGCCGCCCGCGTCGTGCGCGAGAAGGCCGCCCGCTACGAGAAGCTTCTGGGGAAGAGGATGCTGCCCGCGCAGGTCTATGCCGACAAGCCGAGCATCTACTACCCGACCGAGATGTACGACTCCTACACGGCGCAGGAGTCGGAGCAGATAAACCAGGACTACTACAGCAACCGCGAGCGCTACACCGTTCAGCGCGCGCGAAAGAGCCGCACCTTCTTCTTCAACGCGCTGACGGCCGACAACTTCGACCACGTGATAAACCCCGTCGTCACGGAGCCCGTCGTGCAGTTCACGCTCTACCTCAAGGTCAGGTACGAGATGCCCTGAGCAGCCGCCCGCCCGCGCGCGGCTCCCGGGCGAGGCCGCGCGCGGGCTCCCGCCACTCGCTTCTTCAAGGCTATTGACACGGGAGCGCAGACGAGAATATCTTGCGTGCGCTTTCGCAGCCCCCTCGCGCTCTCACTCCCCTCGATTGAAGCTCGCCTCGCGTCATCCATATCTCACCTCGACCCGCCAGTAAAACTTTAGGAAGGAGGGCTCGCGGGTAATGGGCCAAAGAATAGCCGCTACGCGTAGGGAATTTTTGTGGTCGGGGGCTCTGGCCGGGGGCGCCCTGTCGCTGGGCGCCGCGGCCGCGTGCTCCGAGCCGCCGGGGATTACGGTGGCGCGGCCGCTACTCGTGAGGACGGGCGAGAAGACGGTGGCGATCACACACCAGCCGTTAGAGGCGCCCGTCCTGTACTTCGACAAGGGGCTCGGCAGAATCTACGTCGCGCCCGAGTACCGCGAGAGGGCGATAAAGTTCATGAACGCCTCGGTGACGAAGGAAGGCGTGTGGGCCTTCGCCGTCGGCGGGGACCCGCCCGCGAAGGAGGAGGCCAAGGAGGAAGAGTATCGGGAGTGGGACCCGACCAAAGACCCGAAGAAGGGGGACGTGAGGATCATCGAGCGCGAGTGCGTGAACGTGACCTTCACCTTTAACTGCGTCCCTGTTCTCGGCTCCAACCCGCCCGTCTGGTGGAAGTGCAACCCGCTCACCTACGGCCAATGCGTGGGTACCCGCGTCAGGCTCTGCTGGGAGGTCTATAAAGTGGTCGGCATGTGCACCGATTACGCTGACAAAGACTGCACGCGAGCACTCGGACAGTCGGAGGCGGTGGACTGGTTCTGCCTCGAAGAGTGAAAGTGGGGGGCGAGACTTTACTCCTCTATGAGCGAGTGCTTGAAGAGGCGCTGGCACGCGACGGCAGGGCGCAGGCCCCCTTCGTGCGCGGCCGCGGCGGCCACCTCGGGGCGCGGAAGAATTAGCCACAGAGGCATGGGGGAGGTAGAAAGCAGTTAAGAGACGGTCGAGCGGTTTGACTGCCTTCTGCCTTCTTCTCCGTGCATCCTCGCCTGTGTGGCTAATTGTTATTCGGAGAATTTTTCCCGGAAGTCTTTGGAGCTGCGGCGCAGCGAGAGCCAGTCGTCAAAGATTTCGGGCTGGTTGAGCCAGACGGTGAACCACTCGGCTATCTCGGCCTTCTCGGCGCGCTTGCGCTCGTTGACTGAATGGTTGCGGGCGATCATCTGCGCGCGCGTCTTGCCCTTCAAGACCGTCTCGTGGACGCGTCTGAGGCCCTCGCGGTCTCCCCT
>DASPKR010000152.1:0-6455 GCA_035627975.1 Pyrinomonadaceae bacterium
CCAACCAGTGGTTCGACGAGGCGCAGTTCGAGAGCTACCGCCGGCTCGGGCAGATATGCGCGAAGGCCGCCTTCGGCAAGCTGAAGTCGGTCGAGAAGCTAAAGCGCTCAACGCGCCTCTCGCCCGCGCTCATCGAGGAGATGTTCGCCGAAGTCAACCTCAAGTTCAACGCGTGCCACCAGGCCTGAGCGCCGCACGCGCGCCTCGGCGTGATAGACTGTCGGCCGCTCGGAGGAGGCGCGCGGCGGGAGGATGGCGATTATAGGCATCGTGGCGGTTGACCGCGCCGGGGCCATCGGCAAGGGCGGCAGTTTGCCCTGGCGCTACCCCGCCGACATGAAGTTCTTCAGGGAGCGGACGACGGGCCACGCCGTCCTGATGGGCCACAAGACCTGGCTAACGCTCAAGGCGCCTTTAAAGGGGCGGCTGAACATCGTGCTTACGAGGCGCGCCGAGCCGGAGCCGCGAGAGTCTGTCGTGTGGCTGCGCGACTCGGAGTCGGCTCTGGCGCTAGCCAGATATCTCAAGTGCGACCTCTTCGTCATCGGCGGCGCGCAAATCTTCGAGGCGTTCGCGCGCGCGATTGACCGCTGGCTCGTCACCGAAATCCCAGAGACGGTCGAGGGCGCAGACACCTTCATGCCGCCCGGCTTCCTCACGGGCTTCGAGCCTTACGACTCGCGAGTGCTTGAGCCCGAGCTTAAAGTCACCTTCTACCGCCGCTCAGGCTGAGCGGCCGCCGCGCGGCGGCCTGACCCCGCCCCGCTCGTAGAACCTCCGCCCCCTCCACTCCAAGCCCCGCCCGCTCAGCACGCCGAAGGCCGAGTAGGAGAGCACGGCGCAGGTCAGCGCGAACCCCAGCGGCGCCGTCAGGCCATACACGGCGGGGACGCCCGCCCTCCTGTTCATGACCCCGACTATTGCGGCCTGAACGGCCCAGACCCCGAGCGTCGGCACGAGCAGTTGCCGCGCCGGCTCGCCGCCCACCCCCGCGAGCACCAGCGCGGCGCACGCCAGGCCCGCGAGCGGCGGGAGCACGCCCACGGCGAGCGTCCAGAGGAGCGTCAAGGCCCCGAGCGCGGGCGAGAAGCCGACGGCCGAGAACCAGTTCTTAGTGGCACTCTCCCAGAGGCCGCGGAAGCCCGAGTACATGCGCGTCCACGCGAGCGCGGGCGCGGGCTCTGCGCGTATGGGCGCGCCCGAGCGTTTGAGGGCCGCGGCGAGGCGGAAGTCGTCCAACACTTCGTCGCGCACGGCGCCGAAGCCGCCTATGCGCTCGAGCGCCTCACGACGCATGAGGAAGAAGCCGCCGATGCCGGCCGCGAGCGGAACCTTCGGGTGGTTGACAAGGTCGAGCGGGAAGAGCACGAGCATGCTCCAGCCCCAGATGGGGATGAAGACGCGCTCCCAGAACGTGTGCGCCTGGAAGTCGGGGAAGATGGTGAAGGCGTCGAGCCCGAGCGAGAGGGCGCGGCCCACCGCCGTGCGCAGCGCCGCGGGGTGGAAGATCATGTCGGCGTCGGTCGCGAGCACCCACTCGCCCTGCGAGGCCGCGAGCGCCTGCCGCAAAGCGTTGGGCTTGCCGAGCCACCCCTCGGGCGGCTCCCCGCCTTCGATGACATGCAGCCTCGCGTCCTCAGCCGCCAGTGAGCGCAGTATCAGGCCGGTGGCGTCGGTCGAGCGGTCGTTCACGGCCACCACCTCGAACCGGCCGTAGTCCTGCGCGAGCATCGAGCGCACGGAGCCCGCCAGCACGCGCCGCTCCTCGTTGCGCGCCGGGACGAGTATGGAGACGAAAGGCGACCGGCCCGGCCCCGCGGGCGCGCCCGTGGGCTTCAGCGGCCGCAGCCGCAACAAGGCGAGGAGCGTCAGCGCGCCGGCCGCCAGCCAGCAGTAGAAGACGAGCCAGGCAAGTTGGGCGATGATGGGCAACTTCTCTACTGCACGTCTAGCATGTCGTGGCGGGTGATGATGCCGGTGATGCGGCCGAACTCTTCGACGAGGACGGCGGGGCTGCGGCGCAGCAGGCGCGTGACCTCCTGCGAGGTGGCGTCAACGTCAACGACGGGG
Source organism: Pyrinomonadaceae bacterium (assembly GCA_035627975.1). Taxonomy (GTDB): domain Bacteria; phylum Acidobacteriota; class Blastocatellia; order Pyrinomonadales; family Pyrinomonadaceae; genus QHXN01. The sequence goes on from DASPKR010000152.1 coordinate 2,071, forward strand.
AAGCTCTCCTCCATCACCTCGCTGACGGGCGACTGTAGCAGCTCGCGCTTGCCGAGCACCTTCGCGAGCAGGCGGCTCTCGCGCAGCGCGCCGACGGCGCGGCCGTCCTCGATGACGGGCATCTGCGTGAAGCCGTGCTCGCCCATGCGCGCCAGCGCGCCGGCCACGGTGTCCTGCGGCGAGGCCGAGACCATGCGCGGCACGGCCGGCTCGCCCTTCGTCGAGTTGATGAGCCCCGCCGTCATGCGCTTCGGCTCGAGCAGCCGCTTCTCCCTCAGCCACTCGTCGGAGTGGTGCTTGGTCAGGTAGTGCTCGCCCGTGTCGCAGACTATGAAGACGACGACGCCCGTCTCGTCCAAGTCTTTCGCTACCTTGAGCGCCGCCGCGAGGTTCGTCCCAGTCGAGCCGCCGCAGAAGATGCCCTCCTTGCGCCCGAGCTGGCGCGATAGCTCGAACGAGTCGCGGTCGGTGACGTTGATTATCTCGTCCACGTACTTGATGTGGACGTTCGCCGGCACTATCTCTTGCCCGATGCCTTCGACCAGGTAGGGCGTGACCTCGTGCGTGCGCCCCGTCTCCTTATAGGTCTTGAAGACCGAGCCGTAGGGGTCTGCGCCTACGACCCGGATTCCCGGGTTCTTCTCCTTCAGGTATCGGCCCGTCCCCGAAATGGTGCCGCCCGTCCCGAGCCCCGAGACGAAGTGCGTGATGCGCCCCTCGGTCTGCTCCCAGAGCTCCGGCCCCGTGGTGCGGTAGTGCGCCTCGGGGTTGTTGGGGTTCGAGTACTGGTCGGGGTAGAAGCTGTTCGGCGTCTCGCGCGCGATGCGGCGGGCGGTCTCGACGTAGTGGTCGGGCGTGCCGGGCTTGGCCGAGACGGGGACGACGACAACGTCGGCGCCGAGCGCCTTCAAGTACCTGACCTTCTCGACCGAGGCCTTGTCGGTCATGACGAAGATGCAGCGGTAGCCCTTGACGGCCGCGGCTAGCGCTAGCCCGATGCCTGTGTTGCCGGACGTCGCCTCGATGATGGTGCCGCCGGGCTTGAGCACGCCTTCGCGCTCGGCGGCCGCGATCATCGAGACGCCGATGCGGTCTTTGACGGAGTAGCCGGGGTTCAGGCTCTCCATCTTCGCAAGGACGGTGGCCTTTATCCCTTCGGTCAGGCGGTTGAGTTTGATTAGGGGGGTTCGGCCGATGAGGCCGAGGACGTTTTCGTAGAAGTTCATATCATCTCCGGGTTACAGGCCGGAGTTTACAACGGAAATCAGCGGCGCTGCCAGCCGGGCCTGGCTCAGCCCTCCGGGCGGCAGAGCATGAGAGATATGAGCGCGGCGAGCGCAAGAATCGTGACGTAGCGCCCGAGGCCCGGCACGCGGCGCGCGCGCCTCACCTGCTCCCGAACTTTTTCGCGTGCGGGCATTGTTGTGGGCCGCGCCCGCGCAGTCTGTTCGCTTCCGCCCACTGACGCGCGACGGGGCCGAATTTCACCGCCCGATTGTAAGTTCGCGTACAGACCCGCCCGGCGCGCGCAGATATACTCCGCGCCACGTTCGCGGATCGGGAAAGGCGGGGGCGGCGCTGCCACGAGCGCCGCCCCCGACACACAAAGGCCCGCAGCCCACACACGCCACCGCGCCCGTTAGGAAAGGACGTGCGACTTGATCCCTCGTATGCCAGAAGAGTTTCCTCACGACATGCGCCCCGGCCGCGCGAGGCGCAACGGCCACGCTCACGGGCCGCGCACGATACTCCTCGCCGAGGACGACCCGGACGTTCGGCTGATGTTTAAGATGGTGCTCGAGGCTCGCGGCTACCGCGTAGTCGAGGCGGCCGACGGGCCGGAGACCGTCCGCATAGCCGAGGGCGAGCACCCCGACCTGATAATGATGGACTTGCAGCTCCCGCGCCTTAACGGCTTCGCCGTCGCGCGCTTCGTCCGCCAGCACGACCGCCTCAAGGGCGTCCCCATCGTCGTCGTCTCGGGCCACGACCCGGCCAAGCACCGCCAGCTCGCGATGGCCGCCGGCTGCAACGCCTACCTGCATAAACCAGTTGACTTCGAGCAGCTCGAAGAGCTGCTCGCGAGCCTCCTGCCCTCGCGCTGATCCTCACTGCCCCGCCGCGACGGCCGGTTGCGCGTCAGCGCCCTCTTCGTCAACGCCTTCGCCCTTTAACGCCTCTGCCAGCCGCGCCCCGAACCGGTCGCGCTCCCAGCCCCGCCAGATCCCGAGCGCGTCGCGGTAGTGCCGGGTGCGCGCCTCGGCGAAGTGTTCGAGCAGCCAGAGGGCCGCGCGCCTGCGCATGGCGGAATGGGCGCCGCCGTCTTCCGAGCCTTCGGCGAGGAAGCCGCCGAACTCCTCGACCCAAACGTCGCAGTCGTGCAGGTCGCCCAGCGCCTTCTGCAAGTCGGCCACCTCGGAGGCGAGCTTCTTAAGCGTCCGCCCGCGGCAGGCCGCGAATAGCTCCATCGCGTAGCGCAGCCGCTTTGCCGCGATGCGCATCCTGTGAAGCGGCTTCGTCTTGAGCGGCCTGTAGAGGCTCGCGCTCAGCGCGCGCAGCTCGTCCCAAAGCCGCAGCACTATGCGGTCGCCCGCCTCGGCCAGACTCTCTCCGCGCTCGCCGTCGTCGCCGTTCTTCTTCTTCCCGCGCCTGCGCGGGGGGTCGAGCGCGCGCGCCAGAAGCCGCCGGGCGTCTTCGAGCGCCTCTTCCGTTATCTCGGGCGTGAGCCGCGCGCGGGCGAGACCGCGGCGCTCCTCGCGCTCGGCCAGAATCAGGCGCGCGCCCTCGGCCGCCTCCTCGTCGGGCGCCTCGGCGGCGAGCTTCTCGAGCTCCGCGATCTCAACGTCCAGGTCGCGCACCTCGCCGAGCGCGTCGGCAAGGCGTTTGAGAGACTCGCGCGCCTCGTCTAGTCGCTTGCCGCCGCGCCGCATGTAGGGCGCGAAGTCGCGCACGGCGCTGCGCAGCCTGCGCGACGCGACGCGCATGTCGTGGACGCCCTCGATGTCAGACCAGTCGAGCGCCGCCGCCCTGTAGCCGCGCATCTCCTCGAAGCGCGCCGAAAGAATCAGCCGCGCGCCGGCGCCGGCCTCCGCCCCGCAGTCGAGCCCCTCAATCTCTTTCGCTTTCGCCATTTTCTAAACGTCGGCCCCTCGTCGGCGTAGTCGGTCTATGACGACCCCCTCGCGCAAAGCGAAGTCGCACGTGCGGAGCATGTTTATCCCGAGCGCGCACATCGCGCCTTCGAGAATCTGCCCGCCCGCTACGACTATCTCGGCGCGCTGCGCGCTTATGCCGGGGACGGCGCGCCGCTCGGCCAGGGTCATGCCGGCGAGCTTTTTGTTCAGGCGCGCGAGCGGCCAGAGCGGAATCTCGCCGCCCGCAGCCTCGCGCCTTCGCCGCAGCACGTCGCCGAGCGCGATGATGGTTCCCGAAGTCCCCGTCGCGCGCACCCAGCGCGCCCCCCTCATCTCGCGCGCGGGCGGCTCGAAGGCCGAGCGCACCTCATCGCGCAGCGCTTCCAGCTCCTTCCGCCTCGGAGGGTCGGACTCGATGAACTTCTCGGTCAGCCCCACGGCGCCGAGAGGCACTGAAGACAACTCACGCGCCTCGCCGCCGCGCATAAGAGAGACTTCGGTCGAGCCGCCGCCTATGTCAACGTTGACGAGCGGCAGGCCGCCCGAGCAGCCGTGCGCGGAGGCGACCCCTATGAGCCTCGCCTCCTCCTCGCCGGAGAGCACCTCGACGCGGACGCCTGTGCGGCGCTCGACCTCCGCGACGAAATCGGCGGCGTTCCGCGCAGCGCGCATCGAGGCGGTCGCGATTGCCGTGACGCTCTCGGAGCCGCGCGCTTCGGCGACCGCGCGGAAGCGCCCGACGGTCTCGGCCGCGCGGGCTATTGCGCCCGGCGAGAGCAGGCCCCGCGTGAGCGTCTCGTGGCCTAGCCTGACGACCTCCTTCTCGCGCGCGAGCACGGCGAACGAGTCGCCCCCGGCTGCCGCCTCGGCCACGACGAGCTTTATCGAGTTCGAGCCGATGTCTATGGCCGCGAGCTTCATGAGAGGCAGGCCGCTACTCTTCCCCGCCGTCTATGACGCGGGCGACGGCGCGGCGCAGGTCTGCGGCGACGCGGCGTATCGTGCGCGAGGCGTCAACGGTTCGGAAGCCGTACTCGCCGCTCATCCGGTCGAACTCGCGGAGCAGGCGCGTCTGGTACTCGACGAAGCTGTCGTAGAAGTCCTCGCCGAGGTTCAAGTCCATGCCCGACTCCCAGTAGTCGAACTTCCGCCCCGACTCCAACACGCGCGAGACGAGCACTTCGGCGCGGCCCGCGCGCAGGTACAAGACCAGATCGGGCACGAGCGCGATGCCGTAGATGTCCCGCACCC
>DASPKR010000153.1:0-2905 GCA_035627975.1 Pyrinomonadaceae bacterium
TCGGCCAAGATGCAGGCCGTCTATCAGATGATCGAGACGGTGGCCGCCGTGCAGTCAACTGTGCTCATCACTGGCGAGTCCGGCACCGGCAAGGAGATGGTCGCGCGCGCCATACACAACCTCTCCCCGCGCTCCGACAAGCCCTTCATGCCCATCAACTGCGGCGCGTTCACCGAGACGCTTTTAGAGTCTGAGCTTTTCGGCTACGTCCGCGGCGCCTTCACGGGCGCGACGGCGAACCGCAAGGGGCTCTTCGAGGCCGCCGACCGCGGCACGATCTTCCTAGACGAGATAGGCGAGATGTCGCCCACCATGCAGGTCAAGCTGCTGCGCGTCCTTCAGGAGCGCAAGGTGCGTCCCGTCGGCGCGCACGAGGAGACGGCCGTTGACACGCGCGTCATAGCCGCGACGAACCGCGACCTAGCGGCGATGGTCAAGCAGGGCAGCTTCCGCGAAGACCTCTTCTACCGCGTCTCCGTCATCCCCATCGAGCTCCCGCCACTGCGGGAGCGCCGCGAGGACATACCCGACCTCGTCGAGCACTTCGTGCAAAAATTCTGCGAGCAGACGGGCCGCTCGCTCGGCGTCTCGGAGCGCGCGACAGAGCTTCTGGAGCGCTACTCCTGGCCCGGCAACGTGCGAGAGCTCGAGCACACCATCGAGCGCGCCGTCGCGCTCGAGCGCACCGACCGCATACAGCCCGAGTCCCTGCCTCAGGCCGTGACGAACTACAACCCTTCGAGCGTGGCGCCCTCGGCCTTCGAGCTGCCCGAGCAGGGCCTCAACCTCGTCGCGCACCTAGACCACCTGGAGAAGACCTACCTGCTCGAAGCCCTGCGCCGCACAGGCGGCAACCAGACGCGCGCCGCCGAGGTGCTCCACATGAGCGTCCGAAGCCTGCGCCACCTCCTCGACAAGCACGGCATACGCAGCATCACCGCCCAGCTACGCTCCGACGCGGCCTCCTCCCGCGGCGGCGAGTAGCTGGAGACCCGCTCGGCAACTCTCTCGTAGCGCCCGCGGCGTGGGACTGGGCGCCGCGCCGGGAGCGCTTCTGCGATTCAGAATTCCGGGAACGCCTCACGCCATTTCCGGGAACCGCCCGCACACTTCCCCTTTAAATCACGTCACTTACGGCAGTTCGGCAGGTTGTCACTTTTCGTCACGGGCGCCTGCCGAAAATTGTTAGGAGGGTAAATATTGCGCGCCGGGCGCGGAGAGGGGGCGCGCTGAAGTTTGCCGCTAAATCCGGCCAAAAGCGAGGGTGACGAGGGCGCGGCGGGCGCCGCCAGCCTAAGTGGCACGCCCCTTGTAACTGACCTCGGCGACCGAACCGCGCGTTAGCGGCGCGTAGCCTGAGACGAGGGCCGACAACGCGAGAAATCTTCAGCAGAGTAAACCCCATCTCTTAAGGAGCACCAGAAGAAGATGCACACGAAAAAAGGCCAGCAGGGCTTCTCGCTCGTCGAGTTGCTGATCGTCGTCGCGATCATCGGCATCATCGCCGCCATCGCCATCCCGAACCTCCTCGCCTCCCGCCGCGCGGCCAACGAGGCCTCGGCCATCTCCACCGTCCGCACCATCGGCACCGCGCAGACGACCTACGCCTCGACCTACGGCAACGGCGTCTATGCCACGATGCAGCAGCTCTACGACCAGAAGTTCATAGACGGCGCGGTGCTTAACGCCACGCCGACGGCCCCGAAGAGCGGCTACAGCTTCGCCATCACCAACCCGACGGGCGCCGGCTTCGTCACGGGCGCGGCCCCGGCCAACGGCAACGTGGGCGGCCGCCAGTTCTCCTCCGACGAGAGCGGCATCATCTACGCCGCCCCCCAGTCGGGCAGCACGCCGCCGACGACCACCTCCGGCTCGCCCATCGGCAACTAACACGCGGGCGACTCGGCAAGCAGAGCGAAGGGGGACGGGGTCAGACCGACGCCGCCCCCTTTTGCTTTAGCGCCCCGGCACGCAGTTTGTTAATCGGTGCGGCGGACGCTCCGCGGGCCGCGGCGGAAAGGCTCTCGAACAACATGCAGCACCCGAAAGACGGGCAGCGGGGCTTCTCGCTAGTCGAGCTTTTAATCGTAGTCGCGGTGATAGGGATACTCGCCGCCGTCTCGATCCCGAACCTCCTCGCCTCCCGGCGCGCGGCCAACGAGGCCTCGGCCATACAGACCATGCGCACGCTCTCGAGCGCCGAAGGCACATACGCCTCGACCTACGGCAATGGCGTTTACGGCACGATGCAGCAGCTCTCAGACCTGAAGCTCATTGACAGCGCCATCAGGAACGCTACCGCCATGGTCCCGAAGAGCGGCTACAGCTTCGCCATAACGAACCCAACGGGCTCCGGCTACGTGAGCGCCGCCGCGCCCGCGCTAGGCACGATGGGAAGCCGCCAGTTCTCTTCCGACGAGAGCGGCATCATCTACGCCGCCCCGCAGTCCGGCAGCACGCCGCCCACAACGACATCGGGGACGCCCATCGGGAACTGAAACTTCCGGCGACGGCCACGGCGCCGCGCCCCTCGCCCCCCGAAACGCGCCGCATGAAGACGCGCCTCAGAAAACTTCTCGAAGAGCCGCTCCTGCTCCTCGCCGCGCCCTGCCCTCTTGCTGTGCGATATCCTTCGCGCCCGATGAACAGCCTCCGCACGTGCGTTTTCCCCTGCGCGGGATTCGGGACCCGCTTTTTCCCGGCCACGAAGGTCATCCCGAAGGAGATGCTCCCGCTCGTCGACAAGCCCATCCTGCAGTATGGCATCGAGGAGGCTCGCGACTCCGGATTCGACAAGCTCATCATCGTCACCTCCAAAGGGAAGGAGACGATCCTCGACCACTTCGATCGCACGGCCGAGCTCGAGCGATCGCTGCGCGAGCGCGGGAAGAACGACCTGCTCGCG
>DASPKR010000154.1:0-7639 GCA_035627975.1 Pyrinomonadaceae bacterium
GCACCGTGGTCTGGAAGGCTAAGTTCGACGCGGCGCCGTACCTCACGCTCCACCGCTTCGGCGTCTCAGCCGGCAAGCAGGTCGAGCTGATGGTCTCTCTCCCGCTCGTCGAGGGCGTGGGCGCAGACGCTTGGCTCGCCAGGGCCGTCGAGCAGTTCAACGCCACGTGCGAGTCGCTTAAGATTGACGGTAAGAACAAGTTCGGCACCCGCCTCAAGCCGGACAAAATAACGGCAGCGCTGAAAGCGAAACGGTAAGACGATGACGAAAGCCGCAATCGGCATCATAGGGGGCAGCGGCCTCTACCAGATGCCCGAGTTGAAAGAGGTCGAAGAGGTAAGCGTGGGAACGCCGTTCGGGCCGCCGTCGGACGCCTTCATCGTCGGCACACTCGAAGGCGTCAGGGTCGCGTTCCTGCCGAGGCACGGCCGCGGCCACAGGCTCCTGCCTACCGAGCTTCCGTTCCGCGCCAACATCTACGCGATGAAGAAGCTCGGCGTCGAGCGCATTCTCTCGGCCTCCGCCGTGGGCTCCTTGCAGGAGCGTTACGCGCCGCTCGACATGGTCATCCCCGACCAGTTCTTCGACCGCACGCGCGCCCGCGCCCGCGAGTCAACCTTCTTCGGCGACGGGATAGTCGCGCACATAACCTTCGCGCACCCGGTCTGCCCGCAGGTCGGCGACGTGCTCGAAGAGTCTTGCCGCGTGGCCGAAGTCCGCGCGCACCGCGGCGGCACCTACCTCTGCATGGAAGGGCCCGCTTTCTCTACGAAGGCCGAGTCAAACGTCTATCGCTCGTGGGGCATGGACGTCATCGGCATGACGAACTTGCAGGAGGCTAAGCTGGCGCGCGAGGCCGAAATCTGCTACTCGACGCTCGCCCTCGTCACGGACTACGACTGCTGGCACGAAGAGCACGACGCCGTCTCGGTCGAAACGGTGGTCGAGTACCTCAACAAGAACGTCCGCAACGCGCAGATAATCATGCGCGAGGCCGTGCGGCGACTCGCCTCAACTGCGCGCGATTGCGAGTGCGGCTCCGCGCTCAAGAGCGCGATCTTCACGCCGCAGGAACTCTGGCCCGAGCCGACAACGGAGAGGCTCGCCGAGATCATCAAAAAGTACCGGAAGCAGTGACGGAGGTGTTTTAATGAGAAAGTTTATCCTGCTCGGCGGCGCCGCGCTGGCGCTCTCACTATCCGCACAGGCCATGCGCGCGCAGTCGGGCACGGTCGCGAAGGGGCCGGACCCGGAGACGGTGAAGGATTTGGAGGCGGAGAAGAGCGCGATGCACGAGCTGGGCGTGGCGCGCCACTACTTCAAGATGAAGAAGGCTTACGTCGCCGCCTTCAAGCGCACGGAGGAGCTGATAGCAGGCTACCCCGAGTTCTCGCGGCTCGACGAGGCGCTCTACATCGCCGGCATGAGTAGCCTCTACCTGTCCGAGGGGAAGGGTAAGCAGGCCGTCCCGAAGGCGCCGGCCGAGAGGGCCGCCGAGTTCACGCCAGAGGCGCTTCGCTCGAACGCCCGGGCCTACCTCGCCCGGCTCGTCAAGGAGTTCCCCGAGAGCAAGTTCCGCAAGGACGCCGACGAAGCACTCGCGCAGCTCGGCCCGGAGAAGCAGTAGGCAGGAGGCAGAAGGCAGAAGGCAGTCGAGGGCGCCTTCTTCGGCTGCTTTCTGCCTTCCGCCTTCTTCACGAATCCCACACAGGAGACCTAAAACAAGTGTCATTGCTGGTTGTCGGTTCGGTGGCGTTCGACGCTGTCGAGACGCCCTTCGGGTCGCGCGAGAAGATGCTGGGCGGCTCGGCCACTCACTTCTCGCTCTCGGCGAGCTTCTTCACGGACGTGCGGGTCGTCGGCGTCGTGGGCGAGGACTTCGGCGGCGAGGAGATGCGCGTCTTCGAGGAGCGCGGCATTAACACCGACGACCTCGAGCGCGTCGCGGGCGAGACCTTCTTCTGGCGCGGCCGTTACGACTTCGACTTGAACACCGCCCACACGCTCGACACGCGCCTCAACGTCTTCGCAGACTTCCGGCCGAAGCTATCGGAAGCCTCCCAGCGCTCGCGCATGGTCTTCCTCGGCAACATCCAGCCCGAGTTGCAGCGCGGGGTGCGGCGGGAGGTGAGGGGCGCGGAGCTGGTCGCCCTCGACACGATGAACTACTGGATCACTTCCGTCCCCGAGCAGGTCGAGGCCGCCATACGCGAGGTTGACGTGGTCATCATCAACGACGCCGAGGCCCGACAGCTCTCGAAGGAGCCGAACCTGATAAAGGCCGCGCGCAGGATTCTCTCGTGGGGGCCGCGCGCCCTGGTCATCAAGCGCGGCGAGTACGGCGCCGCCATGTTCACCGACGGCGCCTACTTCGCCATCCCGGCATACCCGCTCGAGTCTGTCTTTGACCCGACGGGCGCCGGCGACACCTTCGCCGGCGGCTTCATGGGCTACCTCGCGAGCTCCGGAACGGTGGACGAGGCCGCCATGCGGCGCGCGATCATCTTCGGCTCGGTGATGGCCTCCTTCAACGTCGAGGAGTTCGGCACCGAGCGCGTGCAGCGCCTCACGCACCGGGAGATAAACGAGCGCTTCAGCGCCTTCAAGCGCATGACCCACTTCGAGGAAATCCCCTTCGAGCGCCCGGCGGCGGCGGCCACGGAGAAGTGAAGCGCCGCGCCGGGACTTTTTACGGCCGCCCCGCCGCTCTTGATGTATAATCCGTGCGCCGCTTTAAGTTCCCGAGAAGATTCCGAGGTGGGGGATTCATAAATGTTCTGTCCCGTTTGCGAGTCGGAGTACAGGGAGGGCATCACGCGCTGCCCGGACGACGGCGCGGAGCTGGTAGCGCGCCTCACGCCCGAGAACAGCCCGCACGACCACAGCGAGGCGCGTTACGTGCCGCTGCACAACATAGGCTCTCCCGCCGAGGCCGAGATGGTCAACGACATCCTCACGCAGAACGGCATACGCTCGGCCGTGCAGTCGGGCGGCATGGACGCCTTCGCGCCGCTGCTCTCGACGAGCTCCCCCGGCGCGCTCGTCCTCGTTGACGAGCGCGACTTCGACCGCGCGCAGGAAATCTACAACTCCTTCTTCGGCAGCGACACCACGCCCCTCACCGGCGCGACCGACGAGGAGGAGAAGGGCGGAGAGGACGACGACTGAGCGCTCTGGCGGCTCCCCTTCGGAGGTCTATTCGTGGCTGAAGCAGGCTCGGCGGCGATTGTCGTGATGATGACGGCGGGGAGCGAGGAGGAGGCTTCGCGCCTGGCGGAGATGCTCGTCGGCGCGCACCTCGCCGCGTGCGTCCAGATAATGCAGAAGATGGAGTCGGTCTATCGCTGGAAGGGCGAGGTTCACCGCGCGCCAGAGTTCCTGCTGCTGGTGAAGACGACGGCCGCCTGCTTCGACGAGCTGGAGAGGGAGGTGCGCGCTCTCCACACCTACGACACGCCGGAGATAATCGCGCTGCCCGCCACGCACGTCTCCGCGCCCTACCACGAGTGGCTGACCTCGAACGCCTTCCCGCCGCTCGTCTCGCGCCTCGCGGGCGGCGACGACGGCCCCGACGGGCAGGACAGCTAGTAGTCGTAGCCCTCGCCTAGACGGTCGAGCGCGCTCTGGCTGCGCACGACTATGTCAACCACCTCGGACGGCGAGTCCGTCAGGTGCAGCAGCCGCAGGTCGCCCTCGGCGATGTACTTCGACCCGAGAAGCTGCTCCTCGACCCACCGCATCATCCCGCCCCAGAACTCCGAGCCGAACAGCACGACGGGGAAGTTCCTTATCTTGCGGGTCTGTATGAGCGTGAGCGCCTCGAACAGCTCGTCGAGCGTGCCGAAGCCGCCGGGGAAGATGATGAAGGCCGTGCTGTACTTGACGAACATCGTCTTGCGCACGAAGAAGTATTTGAAGGTGAGCGAGCGCGTCTGGTACGGGTTAGGCTGCTGCTCGAAAGGCAGCTCGATGTTGCAGCCGATGGAGACGCCGCCCGCGTCGAGCGCGCCGCGGTTCGAAGCCTCCATGATGCCGGGGCCGCCGCCCGTAATCACCGCGAAGCCCGCCTCGACCAGCAGGGCCGCCGTCTCCTGCGCCGCTGCGTAGAAGGGGCTGTCGGCGGGCGTGCGCGCCGAGCCGAATATGGCGACGCCGCGGTCAACGGTCGCCAGCTCGTCGAAGCCCTCGACGAACTCGCCCATGATGCGGAACACCCGCCACGTGTCCGTGTGAGTGAACTCGTCGGCCCTCGGCGTCTCGAGCAGTTGCTCGTCCTGTGTCGTGTGCCGGGCGCCCTGCGCCTCGATCCCCGCCTGGTCGTTCTCAGACATGATTAGAAGCAATTAGCAATCAGCGGCCGGCTTTCAGTTAAAAACAAAAAGATGATTGCCCGCCGCTGTTCGCTTTAAAAAGCCATGATGTTGTAGCCGCAGTCCACGTGTAGGACTTCGCCGGTGATGCCGGAGGAGAGGGGGCTGCAAAGGAAGAGGGCGGCGTTGCCGACCTCGCGGGCCTCGACGTTGCGGCGTAGGGGCGCGTGCTCGGCGTGGTGCTTGAGCATGGCGGAGAGGTTGCCGACGCCGCGCGCGGCGAGCGTGTTGATGGGGCCGGCGCTGATGGCGTTGACGCGCACGCCCCGCTTGCCGAGGTCGGAGGCCAGGTAGCGCGTGCTCGCCTCTAGCGCCGCCTTAGCCACGCCCATCACGTTGTAGTTCGGCACCACCTTCTCTGCGCCGTAGTAGGTCATGGAGACGATGCTGCCGCCCTCGGTCATCAACGGCGCCGCGGCGCGCGCGAGCTCGGTCAGCGAGTAGGCGCTTATGTCGAGCGCCGTCAGGAAGGCTTCGCGCGTCGTCTGCACGAACTCGCCTTCGAGCGCCTCGCGCGGCGCGAACGCGAGGCTGTGGATGAGGAAGTCGAGGCGGCCGAAGCGCTCGCGCACCATCGCGAAGGTTGCCTCGACCTCCTCGGGCTTCGTCACGTCGCACTGGGCGAGCGGCGACTCGGTGCCGGCCGTCAAGCCCTCGACGTTCTCGCGCAGGCGCTCGCTCTGATAGGTGAAGGCGAGGCGGGCGCCCGCCTCCATGCAGGCCTGCGCCGAGGCCCAAGCTATTGAGCGCTTGTTAGCGACGCCGAAGATGATGCCAAACTTGTTGTGTAGCATAGAGTCGCAGTCCTTATGCACGCCCGGGCCGTAATACCATATACCGCGAAACGCGGCTCTCGCCCGAACCTCTTAACCGTTTCTCCCCCGCGGGTTTTTTCGCTTCATCAGACTACGCGCTGCCGCGCCGTAGCGCTCAAGCTCGCCGATGCCGAAACGGGTGATGGCTTCAGATTCAGACCTTATCTCGCTAAGGAGCCTCCGGGTCTCGTCGGCAACTCTGTCAGCCTCACTTTTGAAGTGGAAGCAAACCCATAACGCCAAGAACGAGACGAAGAGGGAGGCAACGCCTACCGCGAATGCGATTACCTCGAAAGTAGTTAACTCTTCCCCCCCGCCTGTCTCCGCGGCGGCCTGCGCCGAGGCCCAGGCTATTGAGCGCTTGTTCGCAACGTCGAAGATAATCCCGAACTTATCGTCTAGCATAACCTGCTACCTTTTAAATCGTGTGCCGCGCCAGCCGCTACACACGACCTATGAGCGTAGCCGGTCATGCGGCGGCGCTAGCGGGCGCGCCTTCGATGAGGCGCCCGTACTCGCCGCTCTCGACCCATTTAAGGATTTCCGACACGCGCCAGATGGGGAAGGGGTGCGTCAGCCCCGAGGTGATTATGTCGGCCCAGAAGCGGTCGAGCGCGCGGTCGTCGTAGTTCTTCTGGAAGTCGCGCGCCTGCTGTAGGAACTGCTCGTAGTCAACCTTAGACGCGAAGGTTCCGCCGCACAGCTTCATCATCGTCCGGCCGATGACGTCCGGGTTCTGCGTGATGAGCAGCGCGGCGCGGTCGCAAGAAAGCTCGGCCTTGCGCATCCACGCCTTGAGCGCCGCCTCCATCGAGGCCGAAATCAGCATCGCGACGAGGTTGTGAATCGGCGAGACGGCGATGGCGCCGTCGGCGATGGCCTGAAGCAGCCGCGCGGCCGTCAGGTACAGAACGTGCTCGGCGTGTATGTGGCCGACCTCGTGGGCGATGACGGCGAGCACCTCCTCGTCCGTGAGCCGTTCGAGCAGCGCGGAGTAGAGGACGATGATGGTGCGGTCAACGCCATACGTGAAGGCGTTGACGACGGGCGACTGCTGGACGTAAAGCTCCGGCATGTCAACGCCCAGAGTGGTGCAGGCGACCTGTAGCTTGGCGTAGAGGTCGGGGCATTGCGTGGGGGTGACGCGCACCGCGCTCGCCATGAAGATGACGTTAATGAGCGGCTCGCCCGTGATGTTCAGGAGCTTCGTCACGGCCTTGTCCATGCCGGGTATCGCCCGCAGGGCGGCGAGCGCGCGGCTGTCGGCCGGGTGTACGTAGTCGTGCTTGTTGAGGTCTGCGAACTTCCTGTGCGGCTCGTTCGAGAGCAGGAGGCGGCAGCGCCCGCAGCGCGGCTGCCCAGCGTCGGCCCGCGTCTGGTTGAGCTGTCCGCAGTAGCGGCAGCGGACGGTCTCGCCGCCGCCCGCGCCGGTCAGGGATTCGACTTCGGCCATCTATTGTCCCCTTCGGAGAAAGTGAAACCGACAGGCCCACGGGGAAGACGCACTGTTTCGGTAAGCCTGTTCGTTGCCGCAAGTATAGCAGAGAAGAAGCCTTCGGCAATCGGCGGCCGGGCGCCGGCTTTAGTGCCTGAAGTGCCTGACGCCGGTGAATACCATCGCGATGCCGTGGGAGTCGGCTGCCGCGATGACTTCTTCGTCGCGGACTGAGCCGCCGGGCTGTATGACGGCCGTGACGCCGTGGCGGGCGACCTCGTCGAGGCCGTCGCGGAAGGGGAAGAAGGCGTCGGAGGCGGCGACGGAGCCGGCTAATGGGAGCTGCGCGCGCATAGCGCCGATGCGCGCCGAGTCAACGCGCGACATCTGCCCGGCGCCTACGCCCACCGTCTGCCCAGCCCGCGCATAGACGATGGCGTTTGACTTCGTGTGCTTGCAGACCGTCCACGCGAAAAGGAGCGCCCCCGTCTCTTCCTCGGTCGGCGCGCGCTTCGTCACGACCTTGAGGTCTGCGTTAGTAAGGCGGTGCGTGTCGCGCGTCTGCACGAGCACGCCGCCGGTGATGTGCTTAAAGTCCAACCCTTCGGGCCGTCGCGCCTCGCCCGCGCGTAGAACCCGCAGGTTCTTCTTCGACTTCAGAATCTCGACGGCGCCCTCCTCATAATCGGGCGCGATGACGACCTCCGTGAAAATCTCAGTCAGGGCGCGGGCGGCCAGCTCGTCAACCCTGCGATTGAAGGCCACGACGCCGCCGAAGGCCGAGACGGGGTCTGTGGCTAGCGCCTTCCTGTAAGCCTCTTCGGCCGTCGCGGCCGTGCCGACGCCGGAAGGGTTCATGTGCTTGATTATGGCGCAGGCCGTCTCGTCGAAGTCGCAGACGAGCTGCCATGCGGCGTCGGCGTCAACGTAGTTGTTGAAGGACATCTCTTTGCCGCCGAGCAACTCCGCCTGCGCGATGCCCCCTTCACCCGTCTCATAGAGCGCGGCGAGTTGGTGAG
>DASPKR010000155.1:0-4799 GCA_035627975.1 Pyrinomonadaceae bacterium
TCGTTGGCGTAGCGCTTGAGCTTGAGCCACTGTTGGAAGAACGCGTACTGGAAAAACTTGTGAGCCTCGATCCGGCCGCCGAACTCATCGCGCGCCTCCCGGAGCGCCGCCGCTTCGCGCCGCGCGAGCCCGGCGGGCCACTCGTGCCACGACTTCCCGCCGTGCTCGTCCTTCAGGGCGCTGAAGAGCGCGTAGTCTTCGAGCCACGCGGAGGCGAAGTCGAGGAAGCCTTCGTAGTCACTGCGCAGCGCGCCGTCGCCCGAGAGCTTCGCCTTGAAATTCTCGAAAGCCTTCTCCAACAGGCCGCGCTTATAGTCAATCACCTTGCCGTAGTCAACGCGCTCCTCGGGAAGGTCCGGCGCGCCGTCTAAATCCACGGCTTTAAGCAGGCCGGCCTCGGCGAGCTTCTCGGGGCTCACGAGGTTGGTGTTGCCGGCGGAGGCCGAGAACGAAGAGTACGGCGAGTCGCCGTAGCCGGTCGGCCCGAGCGGCATCACCTGCCAGTAGCCTTGCCCCGCCGCGGCGAGGAAGTCAACGAACTCGTAAGCCTCGCCGCCCAGGTCGCCGATGCCGAAGCGGCCCGGCAGGCTCGTAGGGTGCAGCAGTATCCCGCTTGATCGTTTGAGTCTCATCTTTCCCCCTTCGCTCGGTTTTAGAACCTGACTAACCCTCGGAAGTCAAAGCCCAGCAGCGCAGCACCTCGGCGACGCTCCACGCCTGCGCGATGCAGCCGCGCGGCGTGTAGGGCGGCTCGGCGTCGAAGATTTCGCTGACGGAGCCGACGCCCGCCTCGTTCAAGTGCGGCGCGAAGCCTTCGAGCAGTCGGCGCGCGCCCGCGCGGTCTTGCGGGTAAGTCTTCAGCCATGCGTCTATGAAGGGGCCTATGAGCCAGGCCCAGACCGTGCCCTGGTGGTAGGCGGCGTCTCGCGTGCGCAGGTCGCCGTGGTAGTTCGGCCTGTAGTCGGGGTGGCGCGGCGATAGCGAGCGCAGCCCCGTGGGCGTGAGCAGTTGCTCGCGCGCGACCTTCAAGACCGACTCCCAGCGCGAGCGTTCCAGCACCGGGTGGCCGAGCGAGAAGGCGAGCAGTTGGTTGGGGCGGCAGGCGGGGTCGTCGCGCCCGTCGTCGCCGTCAACCACGTCGTAGAGGTGGCCGCCCTCCTCGTACCAGAAGCGCTCGTTGAAGGAGCGGTAGGCGCGGGCGGCGGCCTCTGCGAGCGGCCGCGCCGCCTCGTCGCCGCCCAGACGGCGCGCCCACCCTTCCAGCAGGCGGAGCGCGTTATACCAGAGCGCGTTTATCTCGACGGCCTTGCCGCGCCGCGGCGTCACCACCCAGCCGTCGCACTTCGCGTCCATCCACGTCAACTGGTAGCCCTCCTCGCCCTGACGCAGGAGGCCGTCGCGCTCGTCAACCTTTATCCCGAAGCGCGTGCCTTCGGTGTGCCGCTCGACTATCTCGAAGAGCTTCGGCATGAGGGCTTCGAGCGTGGCGAGGTCTCCGGTTGCGCGCACGTACCTGTCAACGGCGTGGAAGAACCAGAGCGTCGCGTCGGCCGTGTGGTAGAGCCCTTCGGTGCTGCCGTCGGGGAACATATTCGGGATGAGGCCGTCGCGGACGTAATGGCCGAAGGTGCGCAGAATCCAGCCGGCCTCCGCCTGGCGCCCCGTCGTCAGCGTCAGCCCTTCGAGGCTTATCATCGTGTCGCGGCCCCAGTCGGTGAACCAGTGGTAGCCGGCGATGACGGAGCGGAGCTCTTCGCCCGTGGCGTGCGCGCGCGCGGCGTCCTCCTGCCGGCCCGAGGGCGTTATGACGAACTGGTCGGCGGCGAGCACCAGTTCGGCCGCTACACTGGCGCGCGCGTTCGGGTGGGCCGACGCGAGCAGCCGGCGCCTGCGCTCGCCCTCTGCGGCGGCGGCCTCTTCGGGCGGCAGGGCGGCTATGAGCTGCCAGCTCTCCGTGGAGGCGACGAGCGTGGCGCCCGCCTCGCGCGTCACGTCAACGCTGAAGTAGCCGGGGCTCCATAGCCGGCCCGTGTGGTCGTAGCCGCGCCGGGCCTCCGCGCGGTAGAAGATGTCGTCGAAGCTCCTGCCGTCGAGCGCGAAGGTCGCGTCGCGGCCGTAGATTTTGAGTCGCAGCGGCGGGAACTCCGCGCCCGAAGAAAGTTCTATGCGGTCTTCGACGGCCGTGATGGTGTGCGGCTCCGTGACGGCGCGGCTGACCGGGGCTTCGAGCGGGCGGAACTGCACGGCGGGCCGGAGCTTCAGTCGAACCTCCTCGGGGCCGTCGAGTAGGCGGTAGCTCAGGTGCACGGTGTTCTGCATGTGCGGCATCAGCACGCGTTTCTCCAGGAGGGCGCCGCCCGCCTCGAAGAGCCAGACGGGCAGGCCGTCTTCGAGGCGGAACGCGCGCAGGCACTCTGCGCCCGGAAGCTCCAGCCTGCCGCCCGCGCGCTCCTGCCCGCCGAGCTGGTAGCGGCCGCCCGCAGGCAAGCGCAGCCACTCCGAAAGGTGGTTGAGCATGACGGTGCGACCGAGCGGCGTGTGAAGCGCCGAGACTAACAGGCCGTGGTAGCGCCGAGTCGGCACGCCCGCGAGCGACCCCGACGCGAACCCGCCCAGGCCGTTCGTCACTAGCCACTCGCGCCCGAGCGTGGCTTCCGCGTCGCGCGCCTCCTCGGGCGTGAACGCCAACTCGCGAACCACTTCAGCCATCCCTCAACCTCCCGAGCAGCTCTCTGCGCGTCTCCTCTTCTTCGCTCACCTCACCGACGCCCGCGGCCAAATCTTCCGCCCCGCCCGCCCGCGCGGGCGCCATGACGAGCGCGGAGTGGCCCGCGAGCCGCCAGTTGTCCCTTGTCTCGGGCGGCGGCGTGCCTGCGCCGCCGTATCGGTGTGACTCGCTCGACCACAGCACCGTCCAGATTGAGCCTTCGGGCGGCGCGAGCAGCGGCTCCGGCGCAGGGTTGAGCAGAAGGTCGCGGCCGAAGTTGAAGAGGAGCAGGCGGTCGTCACCTTCTTCGCCGAAGAGGCGGAGCAGGAAAGCTTCATCGCCGAGCACGGCGCCGTCAATCCCGCCCGCGGCCTGCGAGGCTAGAACGGCGTCCTCGCGCCTGAGCCGCAGGAGGTCGCGGTGAAGCTCGTAAACTTTGCTGTTGCGCTCGCGCTCGGAGAAGTCGAGCTTGCAGCGCTCGAAGGTATCGGGGTCGGCGGGGTCGGGCAGAAGCGCCTGCGTTTCAGGCGTGGCGACGCTAGCGAACTGCGCGAGGAATTCGCGCCGGCCCTCGCGCACCTTCCGGGCGAGCTCGCCCGAGTGGTCGGCGAAGTAGAGGAAGGGCGCCGACGAGGCGAACTCCTGTCCCTGAAAAAGCATGGGCGTGGCGGGCGCCAGCAGCAGCAGCGCCGTCATCGCGCGCAGGCGCCCGGGGCTCGCGAGCCGGTGTAGGCGTTCGCCGCGCGCGGAGTTGGCGACCTGGTCGTGGTTCTCTATGAAGCTGACGAAGGCTTCGGGCGCGAGGCCGCGCGTGGGCGTGCCGCGCCGGCCGCGCTGCCACTTGTAGCGCTGGCCCTGGTAAAGAAAGCCGCGCTTGGCGGAGGAGACGAACTCCTGCGGCGCGCCGAGGTAGTCCGTGTAGTATGCCTCGCGCCTGCCCGTGAGCGCGACGACGGCGCTGTGATGAAAGTCGTCGTTCCAGAGCGCGTCAAGGCCGTAGCCGCCCTCCGGGACCGGCCGCAGCAGCCGGGCGTGCTGCGGCTCGTTCTCGCCGACGATTATCGTCCGCCGGCCGCGCGCGGCGTCGCGAACCTCCGCCGTTAGCTCGGAGAGGAAGTGCGCGGGCGAGTCGTCCTGAATGCTCTGGGTGGCGTCTAAGCGCAGGCCGTCGAAGTGGAACTCCTCGACCCAGTAGCGGGCGTTCGATAGAAAGAACTCGCGCGCGCCGCGGCTGCCGGGGCCGTCGAAGTTTATCGCGTCGCCCCACTCGGTCTTGTGGCGGTCGGTGAAGTAGTCGGGCGAGAACTCGCGCAGGTAGTTGCCGTCGGGGCCGAGGTGGTTATAGACCACGTCGAGTATGACGGCGACGCCGACACGGTGGGCCTCGTCCACGAAGCGGCGGAGGTCGTCGGGCTCGCCGTAAAGCCGCGTCGGCGCGAAGAGCGAAACGCCGTCGTAGCCCCAGCCGAACCGGCCGGGGAACTCCGCCGCCGGCATCATCTCGACGACGGTCACGCCTAAGGCGGCAAGCTCTTCAAGCTCGCGCGCGGCCGCCGCCCAAGTCCCCTCGCGCGTGAAGGGGCCGACGTGCAGTTCGTATATCACCTGCCCCTTGACGGCGGCGCCTCGCCACCCAGCGTCCTGCCATCGGTATCTCGTCGCGTCAACCACGCGCGAGGGGCCGTGCGGCCCTCCGGGCTGGTGCCGCGAGGCGGGGTCGGGGAAGAGCCGCTCGCCCCCGTCGAGGCGGAATCGGTAGAGCGCGCCCTCGCCTACCCCGCGCGCGAGCCCGGAGAAGTGGCCGCCCTCCTCGGGCTCAAGCGCGAAGGCGCCGACGCGCTCGACGACTACCTCTACGAGCTTGCGCCCCGCCGCCCACACGCGGAAGTGCGTGCCGGCGCCCGACGGCAACACCTCGGCCCCGACGGGCAGACGCCTGCGAATGTTCTCCGCCCCCATTCTTCTTCTTCGCTTCGGCCGGAATTTAAGTCGGTGGGATTCTAAAACAAACGCGGGCGCGGGCGGTAGCGACACGGCCCGCGCTCGCGTTAATGTTACACACGCCGACGATGCTGACCCTGCCGATAGATTC
>DASPKR010000156.1:0-5731 GCA_035627975.1 Pyrinomonadaceae bacterium
CACGACCGTCTCGACGCGCTCGAACAGCTTGTCTTGCAGCAGGGTGGACACGTCAATCGGCGACGCGCGCAGGAAGAGGCCGCGCCCCCGCCGCTCGGCCCAATAGACGTAGCGGCGGTCGTCGCCCGCGACGATGAACTCTAGGTTGAAGCGCGTCTCGCGTATGCGGCGCAGAAGGTTCTCGACCTCGGGCGGCTTATCCTTAATCACGTCGAGAGTCGTCTCTAGGCGCTCGAGCGCGCCGTCGAGGCCGAGGTAGCTTTCGCCGAGGGGCGTCGCCTGCACGTCGCCCGCGGCAGTCCTGCGCGCGAACGTCCCCGGCACGAGCGGCCAGCGCCCCTCGTCGCCGCGCGCCTCGCCCGCTGCCGCGGCGCGCGTGAAGCCCATCCAGAACTGCTCGGCGAAGCGCGCTACGCGGCCCGACGAGCGCGTCAATTCGCGGTTGACGGCGGAGTCAGTGACGGGGAGTTGTTGCAGGTCGCGCAGGAGGTCTTCGATCTGGTAGTTAGAGACCTGCGCGCCGAAGTACTCGGCGGCCACGTCCTCTATCTGGTGCGCCTCGTCGAAGATGACGGCCGAGTAGTCCGGGAGCACTTGGCCGTACTCGCCACCGCGAAGCGCAAGGTCTGCGAAGAAGAGGTGGTGGTTGACGATTACGATGTCTGCGTCGAGGGCGCGCTGGCGCATGCGCGTTATAAAGCATGCGTCGTAGTCCGGGCACTTCTGGCCGAGGCAGATTTCTGAGCGCGCGTCTATGTGGCGCCAGAAGGAGAGGTTCTCGGGCAGCTCGACAAGCTCCGCGCGGTCGCCCGTTCCTGAGTCGCGAGCCCAGCGGCGCACCTCGTCGAAGTAGTCAACGTCTTCGAGCCCTTCGAGCACGGGCGACGTTTCGGCGCGCTTTATCCTCTGTAGGCAGGCGTAGTTGCCGCGCCCCTTCATGTACGCGGCGGTGAACTTGCGCGGGAGCACGCGCTGGAGGAAGGGGATGTCCTTCCCCATAAGCTGCTCCTGCAAGTTCTTCGTCCCCGTAGAGACTACGACGCGCGTGCGGCGCTCGAGCGCGGCGGCGACGGCCGGGACGAGGTACGCGAGCGTCTTTCCCGTCCCCGTGCCCGCCTCGACGATGAGGTGCCGGCGCTCCTCGAAGGCGCGCAGCACGGCCTCGGCCATCTGAATCTGGCCGGGCCTGTGCTCGTAGTCTGGGTGCGCGCGCGCTATCAGGCCGCCGCGCCCGAAAATCTCTTCCATAAAGCTTGAGTCGAGAAGGCCAACCGACTACTCGCGGGTGGGAGCGCGCGGGAGCCTCTACGGTGCCGTTCGTCTAACGTTCCCCATTTTACCCGTTTGGGCCGGAAAAGTCTTAAACGTCGGCGAAAAAAGTGGGCGCCGCGCGCCGGGGCTTTTCCGAAGCCTCGTGGCCGCGCGGCGCCCTCGCGTTCGGGGTGCTCAGGCGCTCGCCTGTCGGGCGGAGGGCACGCGTTTGGTCGCCTAACTCAACCACGGCCCCGCTCGTCTTTACGGCCCCCCGAATCCCTTTCCGAAATCGGTCGCCGTACTATTACGCGCGAAACGCGCGCGGAAACTCCAACGCTGTTTTTTAAGCCTCCCGATGTTTTAAAGGCGCCTCTGCCGGCACGGGCTTCCGAGGAAGAGGCGGGCGGCGCGACGTCGAACACCGCGCCGCCCGGGTTGAGAGGTTTTTTTGTAAGCGCGGAGACTGTTTTAGCGGTCGCCGGTGTCCTCAGACGGGTCAACGTTGTCGCCGCCGTCTTCGGAGGGGTCAACACCCGTACCCTCGGAGGGGTCAACACCCGTGTCCTCGGAGGGGTCAACTTCGCCTTGCGGTCTGTCTGTATCGGGCATGAGGTTCTCTCCTTTACTGTTCGCAGGTCGAGACGGGCCGCCGGGCCCGGCGCGAATGTCGTTTGTCGAGCGAGGTGTCAGAACTCTGGCGCCGTCAGCGCCCGTGCGCCCGCCGCCTCAGGTAAGAAGGAGTCAAGGGCCGAAACGTCCAGCGCCCGCGCCGCCCGCTTCATTCGGCGCCGGCGGCGCGCGCACGCTTCGGGTAGAGCGGGAAGCGTGCGGCCAGCTCTCTGACGGAGCGGCGTACGCGCTCGCGCACGCCTTCCGACTCGGGCTCGCGCAGCACGGCCGCGATGAGCCCCGCGACTTCTCGCATCTCGGCCTCGCCCATACCGCGCGTCGTGAGCGCGGGCGTGCCGAGCCGCACGCCCGACGCGACGAAGGGCTTGTTGGTGTCGAACGGGATGGTGTTCTTGTTGACGGTTATGCCGGCCGCCTCTAAAGCCTTCTCGGCCACCTTGCCCGTAACGCCCCTGCCGCCCATGAACACGTCAACGAGCAAGAGGTGGTTGTCCGTCCCGCCCGAGACGAGGCGGAAGCCCTGCTCCTGAAGCCCGGCGGCGAGTGCCTTGGCGTTCGCGAGCGTGCGGCGCTGGTACTCCTTGAACTCCGCGCGTAGGGCCTCGCCGAAGGCCACGGCCTTCGCCGCGATGATGTGGACGAGCGGGCCGCCCTGTATGCCGGGGAAGAGTTTTTTATCAACTTCCGTGGCGTGCTCGGCGCGGCAGAGTATGAGGCCGCCGCGCGGCCCCCGCAGGGTCTTGTGCGTGGTGGTGGTTACGTAGTCTGCGTGCGGCACGGGCGAGGGGTGGAACCCCGCGGCGACGGGGCCGGCTATGTGCGCGATGTCGGCCATGACGCGCGCGCCGACCGAGCGCGCTATCTCGCCGATGCGCGCGAAGTCAATGGTGCGCGGGTAGGCCGAGGCGCCGCATACGATGAGCTTCGGCCTGTGCTCGCGAGCCTTGCTCTCCAACTCGTCGTAGTCTATCTGCTCGGTCTCGCGCGAGACTCCGTACTCTGCGACGTTGTAGGAGAAGCCCGAGAAGTTCAAGGGGTGGCCGTGCGTGAGGTGGCCGCCGTGCGAGAGGTTCATGCCGAGTATCGCGTCGCCGTACTCGAGTGCCGAGAGATAGACGGCCATGTTGGCCTGCGAGCCCGAGTGCGGCTGCACGTTGGCGTGCTCGGCCCCGAACAGCTCCTTTGCGCGGTCAATCGCCGCCTGCTCGACCACGTCGGTGAACTCGCAGCCGCCGTAGTAGCGCTTGCGCGGGTAGCCTTCGGCGTACTTGTTCGTGAAGACCGAGCCCATCGCCTCAAGCACGGCCTCGCTGACGAAGTTCTCGGACGCGATGAGCTCGAGGCCCTCGGCCTGCCGGCGCACCTCGTCGGCGACGGCGCGGCTGACGAGCGGGTCAACCTCCGCGAGCGGCGCGTTCAAAAGGTCGCTCATCTCTCCTCCTCAAAAGGCCCCGCAGATTCGGTTTTTCGGTATGGCTTTGTAAAAGCGCCCCGATGTTACATCACGGCCCGGCGCCGCGGCAACGCGGGGCCGCCGGGGCCGTAAATCCCCGCGCGTCTAAAAACTGGAACTTATCCCCCGTCCCGTCGTAACATATGACCAGAACTCGCATTCGGTCACGAGTCAGAAAAACCGGGAGGAGAATTTTCGATGAGAGCCTTGGAAGCCGCCTTCGCACTGTCGCTCCTGTTCGTGCTGATGATTATTGACCCCAACCTGGCGCCGGGGCAGACCGCCGGGCCGCAGCAGCAGCCGCCCGACACGACGGTGGACGCGGCGACGCGAAAGGAAGTGATTGACAACCTCCTGAAGCGCCTCAATGACAGCTACGTCTTCCCCGAGACCGCCGCGAAGATGGGGCAGTCGGTGCGCGCGCGCGCGGCGGCGGGCGAGTACGACAAGATCGAGAGCGCCCGCCAGTTCGCCGAGACGATCACGGCGCACCTGCGCGAGGTCAGCCGCGACAAGCACCTCGGCGTCCACTTCTTCCACCGCGGCGCTCCGCCCGAGGAGGAGGACGACGACCGCGAGCCCTCGGCCGAGCAGCGCGAGCAGATGCGCCGGCAGGCCGCGCGCGTCAACTTCGGCTTCGAGCGCGTCGAGCGCCTGCCCGGCAACGTCGGCTACCTTGACTTCCGCTTCTTCATAGACCCCGAGGTCGGCAAGGAGACCGTCGCCGCCGCCTTCAACTTCCTCGCCAACACCGACGCCCTCATCATAGACCTCCGCAAGAACGGCGGCGGCGACCCCAAGATGGTCGCGCTCATCTGCTCCTACCTCTTCGGCCCCGAGCCCGTGCACCTGAACGACCTCTACTGGCGCGAGGGCAACCGCACCGAAGAGTACTGGACGCTCAAGGAGGTCGCCGGGCGCCGCTACGCAGGCAAGGACGTGTACGTGCTCACGAGCAACCGAACCTTCTCGGGCGCCGAGGAGTTCTCCTACAACCTCAAGAACCTGAAGCGCGCGACCATCATAGGCGAGACGACGGGCGGCGGCGCTCACCCGGGGCGCGGCATGCGCCTCGCAAAGAACTTCGGTGCCTTCATCCCGACGGGCCGCGCCATCAGCCCCGTCACGAAGACGAACTGGGAGGGGACGGGCGTCGAGCCTGACGTTAAAGTCCCGGCCGACCAGGCCCTGAAGGTCGCGCACCTCGCGGCGCTTAAGAAGGGCGCCGAGCGTCTCACGGACGAAGACCTCAAGCGCGAGTACCAGCGCCACATAGACATGCTCCAGAAGGAGCTAGGCGACGCGCAGGCCAAGAAGTAATCACTCGATTAAATTCAAGACGGAGCCGCGAGCTGAGGTCTCGCGGCTCCGTTTCGCGTTTGCCTTCCCCCTCGGCCTGCGCGAGAATGTCCGCCTCATTCAGTGGAGCTATTTCTTACCCAAGGAGAGCCCGTCAAAAACTTCTATGCGCTGGTCAAAATATTTCATCCCGACTTTACGCGAAGACCCGGCGGACGCCGAGGTCGTCTCGCACCGCCTGCTGCTGCGCGCCGGCTTCATACGGCAGCTCGGCTCGGGGATTTACTCCTTCCTGCCGCTCGGGTGGCGGGTCGCGCAGCGCGCGACGAAGATACTGCGCGAGGAGATGAACCGGATAGGCGGGCAGGAGTTCTTCCTGCCGGCGCTACACCCCGCGGAGGTCTGGAAGGAGTCTGGGCGCTGGACGGCCATCGGCGAGGACATGTTCCGCTTCCACGACCGCAAGGGCGCCGACATGTGCCTAGGCATGACGCACGAGGAGATTTTCACGTCAATCGCGCGCCACGAGGTTCGCTCCTACAAGCAGCTCCCGCAGGTCTGGTATCAGATACAGATAAAGTTCCGCGACGAGCCGCGCCCCAAGTCCGGCCTGATGCGCCTGCGCACCTTCATAATGAAGGACGCATACACCTTCGACGTTGACCGCGCCGGCCTCGACCGCTCCTTCGAGGATCAGCGCGAGGCATACAAGCGCATCTTCACGCGCTGCGGGCTGAAGTTCGCCATCGTCGAGGCAAGCTCCGGCGCGATGGGAGGCTCCGAGTCGAACGAGTTCATCGTGAAGACGCCCGCGGGCGAAGACCTCATAGCCTCGTGCGAGGCGTGCGGCTACGCCGCCAACGTCGAGAAGGCGACCTCGCGCCTGCCCGCCGTGGAGGACGAGGCGGGCCCGGCCGCGCCCGAAGAGTTCCCCACGCCCGGCGTCCGGACAATCGAAGACCTAGTGACCTTCCCCGGCGGCGCAGCAGCAGACCGCCAGATCAAGTCGCTCGTCTATTTCGCGACGGACGCCGTGACGCAGGAGCAGTACGCGGTGCTCGCGCTCCTGCGCGGCGACCACCCGCTGCACGAGAC
>DASPKR010000157.1:0-4965 GCA_035627975.1 Pyrinomonadaceae bacterium
AGTTGCACGAAGACCAGCCCCAGGGTGCCTCCGCGCCCTGAAGCATGTCCATCACAGAGGTGAACGCCGAATAGGACGAGAGCGGGAACCAGTCGCGCAGGGGCTTCAGGCGGCCGCCGAGCTGCGAGTCTAAGTCCGAGGCCATGCAGGCGAGCGTGTAGCGCTGGCGGTGGCGCACGTCGTCGGGAACGTCCTCGTCGCGTCCCGTGAAGGAGACGGGCTGGAAGGCTATGGTCTGAACCTTGTCAATGTTCTTCGCCGCGAACTCGACTATCTGGCCGATGGCGTCGTTGTTGACGGTGTTGACGATGGTCGTGACCAGCGTGACCTTTATGCCAGCGGCCGCGAGGTTCTCGATGGCGCGCAGCTTCACGTCGAAGAGGTTGCCGACGCCGCGGTGCTTGTTCTTCTCCTCCGACACGCCGTCGAACTGTAGATAGACGCCGTGCATTCCGGCCTCTTTGGCCTGGCGGCAGAACTCCTCGCTCTCGGCGAAGCGTATGCCGTTCGTGGCGGCGAGTATGCGGTAGAAGCCTACCTTCTTGGCGTGGGCGCAGGCTTCGAGGAAGTGGGGCGAGAGCGTTGGCTCGCCGCCCGAGAAGAGGATGATTATCTGCCGGCGCGGCTTGAAACTAACGGCGCGGTCGAGTATGGCCTTGGTGTCCTCGAACGTGGGCTCGTGGACGTAGCCGACCTGGTTTGCGTCCATGAAGCACGGGTTGCACATCATGTTGCAGCGGTTCGTCAGGTCAACCGTGAGAACCGCGCCGCGCCCGAACTTGATGTTGGAGGTGCCGTGGCGGTGTATGTGCGCGTCCTCGGCGGCGCGGAAGTCGCGGCCGAAAAAGAGCGACTCGACGCGCTCGAGGAAGCGCGAGTCCGAGGCGAGCACGTCGCGGAACTCCCCGTGGCGCGGGCAGGTCTTCGTCATAAAGACCCGTCCGTCCTCCTCGAAAATCTGCGCCTTTATCTCGCCGGGGTGCGAGTGCATGAGCGTCTCGAGAGGCGTCTCGCCGGAGATGACCGCCGTGCGGACTTCCTGCACGCAGCGCGGGCACAAAGAATCGGTCTCGCGGGGGAAGCCGAGCGGCGGCGCCGTGCGCTCGTAGGATTTCAGGAGCGGCCCCGGCGCCCACTTCGGCCGTATGGCCTCGCCCTCGGGCAGGCGCGTGTTGACGGACTGGAAAGCCTTCCACGCCACGCCCGACAGGCTCGACACGAGCCTGGAAGCCTTGACACCACTGAAGCGGCTTTTCTCCGCCTCGCCCCGGCGGAACTGGTCGCTGAACAAGAGTCTCTCTCCTTAATCGCCGCGGGCCGCGGCCGTCCGCATCTTGAATCGCGCCGCGCGACGCCGGTCGGCCTGGCGTGCGCGCAAATACTTGCAGCGCGACATGATAGCGGCATTACGGGGGGAAGGCAAGGGGGCAGGACCCTCGCTGCCGGCCTTCTAGCTCGGCGGGCGGAATGTTATTGACAGTGCGGCCCGTCGGGCGTATAAGCCCGTTGAAGTTCCGTCACCCTTTGCGAACGCCCTTCCGCGTTCGCTGCCCGTCCTCGCGGGAAAACTCCGAAATAACGCTCTTCCCGCGGACGAGCGCCCCCCAGGCGCCCGAGCGCACCCGCCCGAAAGGAGAAACTATGCTGGCAGTCCGCCCCCTTGAGCCGCAGGTCGAGACGGCCGAGAACCTCTTGCAGAACGCGGGGTTCGAGAAGGACGACGACCGCAACAACCTGCCCGACGCGTGGACTGTGCTCCGCGGAAGCTTCGCCCTTGACCCGGGTGTGAAGTACAGGGACAAGCGGGGCCTGCGGGTGAGCACGACCGACCCCGAGGCCGCCCCCGTCATATACCAGACCGTCCCCTGCAAACCCGGCGGTGAGTACTATTTCCGCGCGTGGGTCAGGGGGCAGGGGCTGGCGGGCAGCAGCCCCATCGGGGCCGGCGTCTTCATGGGCTGGACGGGCAAGGACGGCAAGTACCTCGGCGGCGAGTACCCGCCGGGCCTCATGGGGACTTTCAACTGGGCGCTCGTTGAGGGCAAGGTCGTGATACCGGAGGAGGCCACCGTCATCCACTTCGGCTGCTACCTCCACCGCGGCACGACCGGCACGGCCTGGTTCGACGCGGCGTGCGTCGAGCCCGTGAGGCCCGGCCCGCTCACCGTTTACGTCCTGTGGCCCCACTACCGCGGCGTAGTCGTCCCGCCCATCGTCAAGCCCTTCAGGGCCGAAATCTCCCTGCGGCGCATGGGGCAGTGGGGCAAGCGGCAGGCGACCGTGCGCTCGGAGCTGCGCGACTCGCGCGGGAACGTGGTGGCGAAGGCCGAGGCGGTCTTCGCGCCGGCTGAGAGCGTCAAGACTTTAGAGTTGCAAGTGCCGAAGAGCCTGCCGCTCGGCAAGTACCGCTGGTGGTTCGGCCTCTTCAACGTGACGGGGCAGACGCTGCTCGACGAGGGCGAGTACGGCGTGACGGCCTCGGCCTCGATGCCCGCCGTCCACTTCGACGAGGCGGGGAACACAATCGTCAACGGCTCGCGCTTCTTCCCGCTCGGCGTCTTTATGGGGCCGACCGAGGACGAGCACCTCGCGCGCATCGCGGCCGCCGGCTTCAACACCGTGCTCTCCTACGGCCACGGCCTCGGCGAAGGCACGGCCCCGGAACAGTCCACGCGCGCCTTCTTCGACCGCGCGCAGCGCCACGGCCTGCGCGTCTTCTACCACACGCTCAACTTCTACGAGGGCACGAAGGGGTTCATCAACACAGGCCACCCCTCGGGCCTCGACGCGGCGCGCTACTTCGCTACGCAGGTCAGCGACCACCCGGCGCTGCTCGCCTACTACACGGCCGACGAGCCGCACCCCTCGCTCGTGCCGAAGCTCCGGGACATGTACAACCGCCTCGTCGAGACGGACTTCAACCACCCCTGCTACCAGGTGCACCACCTCGGCAACCAGACGGACGGGCGGGTCATCGCCACCCACCTGCAACTCTTCTACGACTCGCACGACGTTGTGGGCGTTGACCCTTACGTCGTGCCTTGCTCGCCGTTAGACCTCGTGGCCGTCTGGACGGAGGGGGCGCTCGGCTCGACGCGCAGGGCCAAGCCGGTCTGGGTCGTGCCGCAACTCCACGACCTGAGCGCTTACGAAACGACCGACAAGGCGCCGGACTACTGCCTCGAGCCCAAGCTGCGCGAGCCGACCTTCGCCGAGAGACGCTGCATGGCCTACCTCGCGCTCACGGCCGGGGCGAAGGGGCTGATCTTCTACAACTACTACGACCTGTTCAGGACGACCGGCGAAGTCTTGCTCCCCGCGACAGACCCGCTGGTGCAGCGCAGGCTGGGCGAGTTCCACCAGCTCGGCCAAGAACTGCGGTTCATCATCCCGCCGCTGCTCCGCTGGGAGCGCATCCCGCTCACGTTCGCCCCGGCGACGACGCCCGTGCGGCGGATTTCGATGCGGATGGGCAAGACCCTCTACTTCCTCCTGGCGAACCCGACGAAGCAGCAGCAGACGGTGCGCGTCGCGCTGCCGCCGGGCGACTGGAGAGAGGCGAAGGCCCGGCACGGCGGCCTTACCGTCGCGCTCGCGGGCGCGCGGCTCGACGTGACGCTCCCGGCCGTAGGCTCTGGCGACGTGGTGGTGAACGCCGCTTGATGACATTCGCGGGCGTCAGCCCCCGCGGCCGCGCCCCCGGGCGTTTGCAGCCGGCCGCTGCGCGCATGTACCATCGTGGCCCTGGATGACGACCCCCACTGAGATTCACCCGACCGCCGTCGTGAGCCCCCGCGCGGAGCTAGCGCGGGGCGTGCGCGTCGGGCCGTTCGCCGTCGTCGAAGACGACGTGCTCATCGGCGAGGGCTGCGAGATAGGCACGCACGCCGTCGTCAAGCGCTTCACGACGATGGGCGCGCGCAACCGCGTCTTCGAGCACGCGTGCGTCGGCGGCGAGCCGCAGGACTTCAAATATAAGGGCGAGCCCAGCGCGCTCGTCATCGGCGTCGACAACCTCATACGCGAGTACGTCACCATACACCGCGCGTGCGGCGAGGGCAGCGTGACGCGACTGGGCAGCCGCAACTTCCTGATGGCCGGCTCTCACGTGGCGCACAACTGCGAGGTGGGCGACGACAACACGTTCGCTAACGGCGTGGCGCTCGCCGGCCACGTTCTCGTCGAGGATCACGTCTTCATGTCGTCGAACGTGGGCGCGCACCAGTTCGTGCGCTTCGGGCGCTTCGCGATGGTCGGCGGAAAGTCGAAGATAGTGCAGGACGTGCTGCCCTTCTTCATAACGGACGGCAACCCGCCGCGCGTGCGAGGCATAAACAGCGTCGGCCTCCGTCGCGGCGGCTTTTCGGCCGAGGCGCGCCGAACGATCAAGCGCGCATACCAGCTCCTCTTCCGCGCGCGCCTCACGCTCGAGCGCTCTCTCGAAGCCATCAGCCAGCTCGACGACGAGAACGCCGCCCACCTCGTCGCCTTCATACGCGCCTCGCGCCGAGGCTTCACGCGCGCCGAGCGCGACACGGCCGGCGGCGCCGAGGGCGGCCTCCTCTTCAAAATCCCCGGATGAGCGGCGAGGGCGCAGGAAAGACGGTCGCTGAGCTTGCGGCCCTCGTGGGCGGGAGCGTCAGGGGCGACGGCGGCGCGCTCGTCGCCCGCGTGGCCTCAATCGAGCGCGCGGGCGAGGGCGACGTGGTCTTCGTCGAGGACGAGAAGCTCTTCGAGGGCGCGCGCTCCTGCGGCGCGTCGTGTGTGATAGCGCCGGCGGGCGCGCCGCTCGAAGGCGCGCCGAGCGTCATCGAGGTCGCGAGGCCCAAACTCGCCTTCGCCCTCGCCGCCGTGGCGCTCGCCCCGCCACGGCGGCGCGCGCCCGGCGTCCACCCTTCGGCGCGGGTCTCGGAGGGCGCGCGCCTCGGCGAGGGCGTTCACGTCGCGGCGGCGGCGTTCGTCGGC
>DASPKR010000158.1:0-2703 GCA_035627975.1 Pyrinomonadaceae bacterium
GCCGTAGCGCGAAGAGTCCTGCGCGACGAGTATCAACTCCTTGACGCCCCGCGCGGCGAGCTGCTGCGCCTCGGCTACGACAGAGCCGAAGCGGCGGCTGCGGAAGTGGCCGCGCATCTGCGGGATGAAGCAGAAGGCGCAGGGGCGGTCGCACCCCTCGGCTATCTTGACGAAGGCGTAGTGCGAGGGCGTGGCGAGCACGCGCGGCGTTGACTCGTCGTAGAGGTAGGTGGCCGTCTGGTTGCCGAGCGGTAGGACGGGAAGCTGGCGCCCGTTAGCCCTCGCGTCGGCCGCCTTCGTGATGTCGTCAATCTGGCTGGTGCCGATGAAGGCATCAACCTCGGGAATCTCCGCGCGCAGCTCGTCGCGGTAGCGCTCGACGAGGCACCCCGCCACGACGAGCCGCTGACACTTCCCTTCGGACTTAAGGCGGGCGGCTTCGAGTATCGCCTCGACCGACTCCTTCTTCGCCGCGTCAATGAAGCCGCAGGTGTTGACGACGAGCGTGTCGGCCTCCTCGGCGTCGTGCGTTATCTCGTAGCCCTGCTCCTTGAGCCGCCCCATCATCACCTCGCTGTCAACGAGGTTCTTCGGGCAGCCCAGACTTATGAAACCGACTTTCTTCATTAAAGACTCAATCCCAGGAATTACTGACTACTGAATGGCGACGGCCGACGACTCCACGCGGCGCAGGCAGCGCTCGACTTCGGCAGCCTCGGCCCCAGTTAATTTTTCCGAGCCGAAGCGCACGCGGTGGTAGGCTTCCGTTATCTTCAGGACTTCCGGCGACCCTACGGCTTCGGCGAACTCGCGCGGCGTCTGGTCGTCGCGCCGCCGCAGGCCGCGCGCTTCCAGTGCCGCGCTCATGCGCGCGTAAAACTCGACGACGCGGGCTGCCGGCTTCTCCGACCCGGCGCGTGCGCGCGAGCCCCTTAACTTAAAGCCCTTCCCGCGCAGGACGAGAAGCGCCCCCAGCCCTAAGAGCGCCGCGCCGGGGCCGTAAACGAGCGGCGAGGCGACGACGGCCAAGAGCGAGCCGCCCGCCCCTGAAGCGCCCGGCGCGCGCGACGAAAGGGCCGCCCAGAGGCCGTCGGCCGAGCGCGTCGCGGCGAAGCGGTACTGGTTAAACTGGCTGCGGATCGTGCGCGCGAGCGAGCGTTGGCCCTGCTTATCATAAGCGACGACGTACTGTAGCCAAAACAGGTCGAGCGCGTCTGCGTAGCGCCGCAGTTGGCCCGCGAGCCCGCCTCCCGACGCGCCCGCCGGGCGCCCCGAGACGGGCGTCGGGTCGAACGTGACCCAGGCGTCCGACTCGGGGAAATAGACTTCCACCCACGAGTGCGCGTCAGCCTGCCGGACGACGTAGGCGCCGGACGCCTCGTTGTACTCGCCCTCTCCGAAGCCGTTGACTACGCGCGCCGGTATCCGCAGCGTCCGCAGCATCACCACCATCGCCGACGAGAAATACTCGCAGTGGCCGGAGCGCACGTTGAAGAGGAAGTCGGAGAGCGGGTCAGGCCCCGTGGCGCGCATATCGAGGGAGTACGAGTAGTCGCCGCCGTAGGCGTTCTGGCTCAGGTGCGCTTCGATTGCGCGGGCCGCGTCATAGACGTTGCGCGCGCCCGAGCGCCGCCAGACCATGTAGGCGTGGCTCGCGATGCGCGTGTCGAGCGTCTCGGGCAGTTGCAGGTAGTCGCGCACGTCGCGCCGCAGGTTCGGGGTGGCGCCGCGCGGGTCGGGCATGCGGTCCGCGCGCAGGCGCTCGGGCGTCGGCTCGAACGTGTCGGAGAAGACGCGGTACGTGAGCCGCTCCTGGTCGTGCGGTCGGGAGCTTAGGCCGTCGTCGCCGTCGCGGCGGACGTACGGCAGAGGCCCCTGCACGGCGACGGCGCGCGGGGCGGCGAAGAGGACGGGCGTGTCAATGGCTTCGAGGAAGAAGGTCTGAGTAGTCAGTCGCCCGAGGTCTTCGGTCGTGCCGAGGCGCACGAGGTCGCCCGAGTAGGCAGGCTTCGTCTCCGCTCGCGCGGGCGTCTGCGTCCAGCGCTTGCCGTCGAAGTGGTCTAAGGCGACGCCGCGCCACCTCAGATTCTGCGAAGCGCCCGGCCCCTCGACGCGGACGCGCATGACGAGCTGGTTGCTGCTCTGAAGGCGGCCTATGTCGCCGAGCGTGACGCGATCCGAAAAGCCCACGTAGCCGGTCGAGCCCGCGCCGCCCGGCATAGTAAGCCCGCTGCCCGAAGCCCGCGGCGCCAGGAAAAAGACCGGCAGCGCGAGCGCGAAGATGAGCAGGAAGAGGCACGCGGCAGCGAAGGGCAGGCGGCTGAGCGCGCGGCCCGCCCCTCCGCGCCGCCCCATGGCCGCGCGGCGCAGGAGCCTGTAGTCGTTGGCGACGAGCAGCCGGCTCTCGCTCTCGGGCGCGAGCCGGCTCGAACGACGAAGCTCGAAGCAGACGACGGCGAGCAGCGCGCAGAAGACGTGCAGGGCGAGCGCAGCGAGGAACGCAGGCCCGAGCCCCAGCCCCGCGGCGAGCAGCACCTCGAAGAAAGATATGAGATAGAGGAAGAGCCAGTCGCGGTCGGCCTTCACTTGCAAGAGCTTTATCGAGGAGAGAGCAGCGTGAAGTGGACTAGCGCTGCGACGCCCGCATATATCTGCCCGCGCTCGCCGGCCGTCGCCGTCTGGTATTTCCAGTCGAGGTAGAAG
>DASPKR010000159.1:0-2831 GCA_035627975.1 Pyrinomonadaceae bacterium
GCGTGTATGGGCCGGAAGAGAACTTGGCCGAGGTTCAACGGCGTGCGGTCGCGAAGCCAACTGTTGAAGCGCATCATCGCGTCGGCCGCGCGCCCGACCCACTCGCCGTTCTCGTGCAGGCGGCTCGTGATGCGCCGGTGCAGGAGTTCCCACAGCGCCGGGACGCCGACCATGCCCGTGACGTGCCCGTTCTTTATGGCGCGCGCGAGCTCCTCGCCCGTGAGGTCGGGCAGGTAAGTTATCTGCGTGCCGCGGCTGAACGGCGTCAGGAAGCCGGTCGAGAACTCGAACGTGTGGTAGAGCGGGAGCACGGAGAGCACACCGTCGCCCGTGTCCATCTCGAAGACCGACGAGAGCATGGACACCATGTTCGTCAGGTTCTTGTGCGAGAGCATGACCCCTTTGGGCACGCCCGTCGTCCCCGAGGTGAAGATGAGCGAGGCGACCGTGTTCGCCGTCACGCGCGCCGGCAGCAGCGAGACGCGCTCGATCTCGCTCTTCTCGTCCGTCAGCTCGAATATCTCCGCGTAGCGCCAGATTCGGGCGTCGAGCCCGGCCTCGGCGAGGCGCTCGGCCAGGCCGGGGTGCTCGTCGGCTGCCCTGTCGCCGAGGATGACGCCCGTGGCGTCGCTCGCGCGCACGAAGTTGACGATCTCGTCCGTTGAGCTTTCCGGGTCAACCGGGACGCAGGTGGCGCCTGCCTTCAGGACGCCGAAGTAGCTTATGCCCCACTCGGGCGCGTTGTGGCTCGCGAGCAGCACGCGGTCGGCGGGCCTGACGCCGCGCGAGGCGAAGAAGGCGGCGGCGCGCGTCGCGAGCTCGTGAATGTCGGCGTAGGTGTACTGCTCCTTGCGCCCGTCGCGCTCGATGCGCATGGCGACGCGCGTGGAGAAGCGCTTCGACGAAGTCTCGAACAACTCCAAAAGGTCGCGGTAAGTGTAGGCGCGCCTGGGCTGCGCGCGCATGTCCTCT
Source organism: Pyrinomonadaceae bacterium (assembly GCA_035627975.1). Taxonomy (GTDB): domain Bacteria; phylum Acidobacteriota; class Blastocatellia; order Pyrinomonadales; family Pyrinomonadaceae; genus QHXN01. Next base: position 973 of record DASPKR010000159.1, read on the forward strand.
TCGAGCGTGGGGAAGACCCACTTCTTCAGGCCGGGGAAGTGGACGTTCATCCAGTAGTCGTACCAGTCGAACGCCTCGGGGTTCCAGACGAGGAGGTGGCGCTCGTCCTTGCGCAACTGCCCGAAGAGCGAGCGCACGTTGTCGGCGCGGAAGACGTACTCGTTCTCGACCATGAAGGGCCGGAACAGCTCGAAGGCGGCCTTCGTCTCGCGCGTCACCTCCTCCACGCGGTCAACGGTCGCCTTCGCGCGGTCAACGATGTCTGTGAAGCGGCCACCGCCCCAGCGGGGGCGCACGCGGTCTAGCAGGCCCGAGACCTTCTTCGCCGCGGCGTTGACCATCGGCGTCGAGGTCATGTCGAACCACTCGGGCGTGACGGCCTTGTTCTCCATCCGGCCCGCGATCTCGTTGACTAGACGGAAGCCCGTCTCCTTCTCCGAGAAGTGCTTGCGCTTGTGGAGGCCGAGGAGCCCGATGATGCGCTCCATCGTGTTCGGGTTCGAGTCGCCTGTCGCCGCCTGATAGACGAGGCGCGGCTCGCGCGCCATCGTCTCCGCCGCGACGGCCAGCATGACGGAGGCGACCTGGTCAACGGGCGTGATGTCGAGTACGAGCTTCTCGTTGACGGGTATCTGCGTCTGCCCCTTGAGCGCGATGAAGATGAGCGGCGCCGTCGTCGTGAAGCCCTCGTTCCAGCCGGGGAAGGGGTAGGACATCGCCGACTCGACGATGGAAGGGCGGACGATGGAGCGCACGAGGCCCGCCTCGGCCGCGACGAGCTGTTCGCCGAGCGACTTGGTGTAGGTGTAGATGTTAGGCCAGCCCCAGAACTCCGCGCGCTCTATCCCAAGCTCGGTCAGCCTCTCTCTCGTCCACAGCTTGCGCTCGCGCGCGACGGCCAGCCCCATCGCGTCGAGGTCGTCCGGGTCGCGCCCCTCTTCGATGAGGCGCCTGCGGGCGCTCTCGCGGAAGCGCGCGGCCTGCAGGGCGTCGCGCGCCTCTTCTTTGACGCGCTCGCTCAGGCGCGCGCAGTCGCGTATCTCCTGCTCGACGGAGAACTCGACGCCCGGCAGCTCCTCTCGCCGCGGGAAGTAGCCTATGACGGGGTCGCTCTCCCACACAGGCCCGGAGCGGTTGCCGGCGACGAAGCAGGTCGAGACGTGGACGAGGGCGGGCCGCCGCATGCGCTTGGCGAAGGCGATGACGTTCTGCGTGCCTACGACGTTCGTGCGGAGCGCGCTCTCAAGAGTCGGGTTGAAGGTGACGTTGCCGGCGCTGTTGATTAGAACGTCAATGTCGCCCGCGACGGCCTCGGCCTCCTCCTCCGTGAAGCCGAGGCGATCCTCGCCTATGTCGCCGTTGACGATGCGAACCTTGTCGCGGACGAAGCCATCGAACGCCCCGCCGTAGCGCTCGCGTAAGGGGTCGAAGGGCGGGGCCGTGATCACGTTGTTCCAGAAGCGCGTCTCGGACTCTTCCTTCGAGCGCGCGCGCACCGTCACATAGACGCGCCCGACGCCGGGGAAGCGGTCGAGCAGCATCGAGAGCGCGACCTTCCCCACGAAGCCAGTCGCCCCGATGATGAAGACGTTCCTGCCGCTGTAAATTTCCGTCGGCGATAGCTTCATAGAATCTTCGGTCAGGCGCGCACATTATCCCCCGCCGGCGAGCGGCTTGGGAAGCGCGCCGCCCCGCCTCAGCTCATGTCGCAGAGGCAGATGCAGGGCTGGTGGAGCATGGTTATCTGGGCGGAGCGGCCCACGTAGCTGCGGGCCATCGCTATCGCCTCGGTCAAATTGTCGGCGCGCTCCCATCCCATTATGGCGGGGACGTGCGCGTTCTCGGCGCCGGCGGCTATG
>DASPKR010000160.1:0-2032 GCA_035627975.1 Pyrinomonadaceae bacterium
AGGCTCGGCGGCCGAGGCGGCCTGCGCGAGCGCGTCGCCTAGTCGGCCAGCTAGAGTCGTCAGCGCCCAAAGCTCTCCGCCCGTCGAGCCCTCGAAAATTTCCGAGACGCGCGCGGACGTCTCCGCCGGCAAGCCGCCCCCGGGCGCAAGCAGGCGCTTCCCCTCTTCCAACTCGCCGGTTCGCAACTTGCGAAAGATTGAGTTGGCGCGCACGGCCGCGTAGAGGCAGTAAGGCCCGGACTCGCCGGTGGTTGACTGCGCCTCCTTGAAGTCGAAGACGATGACGGAATTGCGCGTCCACTTCAGAAGGAAGTAGCGCAGGGCGCTTACGGCGAGCGTGTGCGCGACCTCGCGCTTGCGCTCTTCGGCCAAGCCGGGGTGGCGCTCCTCGACCTCCCTGCGCTCGTTCTCTTCGAGCCGGTCAATCAGGTCGTCGGCCTTGACGCCCAGGCCGCGCCGCCCGCTCATCTCGACGAAGGGCCGAGCCCTCTCCTCGGCCGTAAGCTCAAGGCCAAGCTCCTCGGCCGCGGCGGGCGAGAGCGCCACCATCTCGTATGAGAGGTGCACGCTCGCAGCCTCGCCTGCCTGCGGGGCGACGGCAGCCACGCCGCGCCTGACAACGTCCTGCGGGTAGGACTGCCGCGAGTCAATGACGTTATAGACGGTCGCGCCGCCGCCGAACGCGGGCGCGTCGGCCGCGGCCTCTTCTTTGACGCTCGTCGTAGTCCAGACCGTGTGGCCGTCGGGGTAGGTGCGGAAAGGCTTGAAATAGAAGTTCAGGTCAACCTGCCCGAGCTTCCATAGCTGGTAGGCGATGTCTTTGCCGGTGTAGGTGACGGTGCCGTTCGAGCGGACGATTACCTTGTCGGCCTCGTGCTCGTCGGTGCCTTCGTGCGTCTCCATCGGCATCACCCAGCAGCCGCGGTTGCGCCCCTCCTCCTCGAAGCGTATCGCCCCCGACGCCTTCATGCGCTCGAAGGCGTGCTCCCAGAGGAAGTGCAGCACTTCAGACTCGCGCGGCAGAAGGTCGTAACGGATGCCGAGCCGTCCCATCGTCCTGAGGTGGGCGTGGACGATGCGCGTGGCGACGTAATCGGCAAGCTCCGCCGTGGGGTTCCCGCCCTCTTCGAGCGCGTGCAGGGTCTCGACCCTGAGCTTCAGCTTCTCAGGGTCTTCCTTCGCGTCCGCGTCGCCGTTGCGATAGAAGAGGCCGACGCGCGCGTACAGGTCCCAGCAGTAATAGTCGAACGGCCGCTCGCCGGTGAGCGACTCGTCGAGGGCGCGCACCTCTTCGAGCGTCATGCCTTCGAGGTGCTGGAAGCCTACGACAACGTCTGCGACCTGCACGCCCGTGTTGTCAATGTAGTTGTGGACTTCGACGCGCTCGCCCGAGGCGCGGAGAATGCGGACGAAGGTGTCGCCTATGACGGAGTTGCGGAGGTGGCCGATGTGAGCGGCCTTGTTCGGGTTGACGCTCGTGTGCTCGACCATGCGCTTCGGCTTCGAGTCGGGGGCGGCAGCGCTTTCATCCTCGCGCGCCTCGCTCGCGCCCGAGGCCAGCTTAGAGAGCAGAAGCCCGCGGTCGAAGAAGACGTTCAGGTAGCCCGCGCCCGCGACCTCCACGCGCGCTACCTCTTCGGCCGACTCAAGCTCCTGCTTCAGCTCCTCAGCAATAGCGCGCGGGTTGCGCTTCTCGCCCGTCGCCTGCTTGACGCGCTTCGCCAGTTCGAAAGCGACTGGGAAGGCAAGGTCGCCGAGCTCCGTGCGCGGAGGCACCTCTGCCGGGACTTGCTCAAGCTCGACGCCGAACCGGCTCGCGGCCGCTTGACTGACGCGCAGGCGCAGCCTTCTCTGCAACTCGGACAGGTTCAAGAGGCGTTCGTCCTTTTCCACGAAAGAATACCGAAAACGCGGCGGCCCGAAGGCCCGAAAGTATAGCGCAGCGAAACGGAGTCGCGCCAACCGAGCCCGCCCGGCCGCCCTGCTTGACACTCGCCAGCCGCGCTCTGCTACCATCCCTGCGATTCGTGGC
>DASPKR010000161.1:0-5648 GCA_035627975.1 Pyrinomonadaceae bacterium
TGCCGTCGCCGTTGTCGGCCCCATTATCGAGACGGCGTCGCCGCGCGAGAGCTTTAAGCTAACACCCGACAGTATCAGCAGAGCGCCCCGCGGCGCCCTGTACTCCTTCGTAAGATTGCTGACTTCCAGCACTGGGTTAGAAACGGGCGGCGGCGCTTTATGCGTGCGCGACCTGGCGACCGCGCTCAGGTTGGAGGCCGAGGAGGCTTTCATAGACTTCGAGCGTACGCTCGGCCATCAGCCCTATGTTGTAGTGCTCGCGCACGCCGTCGCGGCCGTCGGCGCCGAGGCGGCCGGAGAGCGCCGCGTCGCGCGCGAGGCGCTTGAGGCCGTCGGCCAGCGCGGCCGGGTCGTCGGGCTCGACGAGGAGGCCGCCGCCCGTGCGCTCGACAATCTCGGTGAAGGCGCCGCGGCGTGGCTGCACGACGGGGACGCCGCACGCCATCGCTTCGAGCAGGAAGATGCCTTTCGGCTCGTCGTAGGTCGCGGGGACGGAGAGCACGTCGAGGCCGCGCAGGAACTCTATCTTCCCTTCCCGGTCGAGCGCGCCGCGGTAGCTGAATTCGTCGCCCAAGCCCCAACCCTTCATGCGCCGCTCCACGTCCTTCAAATACCCTTCGTGCTCGGCGCCCATGTAGCCGGCGGCTTCGAGCCGCGCGTCGGTCAAGCCTCCCTCGCGCGCCACACGGTAGGCTTCGGCCAGCACGTGCAGCCCCTTCTCGGGCGCTACGCGCGCGAAGTAGCCGACGGTGAATGGCAGCCCCTCGGGGCGGGCGGCGCGCGGCTCGTAGCCGCGCAGGTTTATGCCGAGCGGCACGACGCGAATCTTCTCGGCGGGGATGTCGAGATAGTCGCGCATGAAGCCGGCGTAGTAATCGCTCACGGAGATGAAGGCGTCAACTTCGCTCACGGCCTCGCGTATGAGCCGGAGCGACTCTCGCCGGTATGGCTCCTCGAGGCCCTCGAGAAAGAGGTCTTCGCCCTGAAGAGTGTAGAGGACGGGGCGGCCGAGCGCCTCGCGCAGAGGCTTGGCGAGGCCGATGAGGAGCGTGTAGGGTAGGGTTATCAAGTCGAAGGGCGGCTCCGCGCGCAGCCAGTCGAGCATCTTCCCGAGTTCCTTGCGCTGGTTCCCTTCCTCGCCGCGGAGCATCGAGACGGTCAGCTCGCCGAGCATCCGGGGGTTCGTGGCGATTGAGCGGCGGGTGGCGAGGCGGAGCGCGAGCTCCGAGTCCCAGAGGCGGTCTAGCCAGCGCGGCGTATGGCGGAACAGCCGCGAGTGCTGTTCGAGATAGACGCTTATGCCGCCGAAGAAGACGCGGCCGCGGCTCACGTTCGGCTCGTCCGTCAGCGTCGGCGTGTAGAGCGGGACGAGCACAACGTCGTGGCCGCGCCTTATCATCTCGGACGCCAAGGCGTTATCGCGCAGGCAGCTCCCGCAGTACATCTGCGCCGCGCCGGCCGTGATTGACAGGACTCTCATGCGTGAAAGCGAATCAGACGGCCGCGGCGCTGTAGAAGGCGCGGCGCGCGTATAGGTGCTCGAACAGGTTGCCCTCGTGCGGCTGATCCCAGCGCACGACGCTCGTCGGCACCGCGCCGACGTTCAAGCGCCCCACGTCGGGCGACTCGAGCAGCCGGCGTATCAAACTCTCGTCGCGCGTTATCGCCGTGACCACGAGGCTCGGGCCGAACGCCTCGGGAACGTCCTCCTCCCTCACGGGGACGACGCTCGCGAACGGGAAGAGGAACTCGCGGTTGGCGAGCGGGTGCTCGGCCGACTCGCAAAGCACGACCGTCGGCAGGAGGTACGAGCAGCCCTGCCACGTGACGAGGCGCGGGCCTCCGCGCCGTTCGGCCGTCACGTCGCGCGCGCCCGCCTCCGCGCGCAGGGCCGACTCGACCGAGTCGTTGATGCGCTCGGCCACGCGCGCGTCTGCGAAGGGCGCGAGTATCGCTTCGGGGTCGTCCTCGGCGCGAGGCACGAAGCGGGCCAGGCGCTCGGCGAGAGCCTCCGCAATCTCCGCCGCGTGCCGGGGCGCCCACACGCCCGACGCGTTCACGCAAGAGCGCCCGCCGTTCTCTATGACCGAGGCGGCGATAACGTCGAGGTGGCTCTCCCATTCGTCAACGCAGTCCTCGCCGATATAAATCTTGCTGTAGCCGGGGCCGTGAATCTCTACGCGCGGGTCGTCCTTCCAGGCGCCTACCGAGGAGGCGTCGCCGAAGATCATCCCGCGCCCGCAGGCGCGCAAGATTTCGGCGGCGCCCGCGTGGTCGGTCGGGTAGTAGGAGAACGCCTCGCGCGGCGCGCCCGCCCGCGCGAAAGCCTCGACGAGGCGGTAGGGCGTCCACGGCTCGGCCGCGCCGGGCTTAAGGACGAGCGGGGTCTTTAAAGCGACTGCGGGCGTCCAGAGCGCGTGAACGGCGGGCGAGTTGCTGGGCAGCACGACGCCGAGCGCCTGCGCGCGCGGGTAGTAGCTCAGGACTTGCGCGCCCGCCTCGCCGAAGCCGCGGTCGAGCACGCGCAGGTCTAAGCCCCGAGTCAAGCCGCGCAGCACGCCCCCCATGCCGGCCAGCACGCCTCTTATCTTCTCCATGTTCCTGCGCACGAGCACGTGCGGCAGCCCCGTCGTCGCCGACACCTGACGGACGTAATCCTCCGGCCCCTGAGCGGAGTCACCGAGCGGCAGCTCACCGCCTACGAAGTGCTCGGCCGCGCGCGAGCAGATTTCGAGAAGCTCCTCGCCCGAGAATTTAGCGAGCGCGGCGCGCGCCTCCGACTGGCCCAGGAGGTCTCTCCGCACGAGCCCGGCGTTCGCCTGACTTATCTCGACGAAAGGCTCGCGCGTCCGGTAGTGAGCCGCGCGCGCGACTTCCAAGCTCCTGTACGGCTCGCCCTTGCGTAAGAGTGGGATGTGCAGCATAAGCGACGGCCTTAATAGACTCCTTCGACGACGGTCGTTTGCAGGCGCGAGAAGGGACGGACGTTGCGGACGCCGTCCCACGGGTACGGGTCGCAGGGCGGCTCGCGCTCTGCCTCGTCGCGCTCGAGGAAGCGCGGCATGAAGAACTCTTTCGTGAGTGTCGTGAGCCTCACGCGGCCCGTCTCGCCGTAGCCGACCACGCGCGAGGGCTCGTCCGGGTCAACCACTTCGATGACGGCGCGCGGGGCGGGCGGGTAGTAGATGATGTCGAAGGGGTCGCCCTCGGCGCGAGGCTTGTGGACGGCGAGCCCCATCAAAGTGTTGCCGTAGGTCGCGGCGAAGTAGGCGCCTTCGAGAAGCTCCTCGACGGCGAAGCGGTGGAACTGCGGCGTCATCTCAGTTCCGCCGCAGAAGACGCCGGTGATGCCGGCCTTCTTCAGGGAGATTTTCTCGCAGAGCGCTTCGAGCAGTTTCGGCGTCGTGAACAGGCAGCGAACGTTCTCGTGCGCGCGCAAGACCGTCAGCCCCTGCTCGATCACGTGGCGCTTGTACTCCTCGGCCTGCTGGCGCTGGCCCGTCTTGATGAGCTTGATGACCCAGCGCGGGTCGAGGTCAACGGTGAAGCAGATGCCGCCGCGGTGCTGCGCCAGGTGCTCGACGGCCAGGCGCAGGCGGCGCGGCCCGGAGGGGCCGAGCATCAGCCAGTCGGAGCCGGGGGGGAAGAACTCGTCGGGGAGCGTGCGGCTGAATAGTTCGTAGTCTATGCGGAAGTCCTCGATGCTGATGCGCGACTTCGGCACGCCCGTCGAGCCGCCCGTCTCGAAGACGTAAACGGGGCGATGGGCCAGGCCCCGTGGCACCCAGCGGCGGACGGGGCCGCCGCGCAGCCACTCGTCCTCGAAGAAGCCGAAGCGCGAGAGGTCGTCGTAAGTCTGAACCTCCCGGCGCGGGTCGAAGCCGAGCCGGGCGGCGCGCTCGAGCCAGAAGGGCGAGCCCGTCTCGGGGTCGAAGTGCCACGCGACGACCTCGCGCACCCACGCGTCCAACTCCTCGCGCGCGCCCCGGATTCGCGTCTCAAGAGTCTCTTCTTTAGCCGCCATCTCGCCGACGAGATTACCCGCACGCGGTCTCGGCGCACAACCCGTAAACGGCAAAAACTGGCGGCCGGTTTTGTAAAAAGGTATTTACAACGGGAGGCGAGTTGCCGGCGGTTTGGCCGCGTCGGGCCGGCCGTAGAAGCGCCGCGAGGGGCGTTAGGCGCCGTCCTCCGCGCTTTCCGCCCTGTAGGCGTCTAGCAGCCGGGTCATCTCTTTATCGGGCCGGCGCGAGCGGGAGCTAAATAGCCACATCCCGAACCCGGCGTTGAGGCCTCCACTGCCCCGGACGTGGTCGAATGCCGTGCGACCGCACTCGTCTTCGGCGCCGGCATCGGCGCCGGCCTCCAGCAGCACTTTAACGACCCCCGCGTGCCCAGCCGAAACGGCCCACATTAAGGCCGTCAGCCCGCGGCTGTCCCTGGCGTTCACGTCAGCGCCGGCGTTCAGTAACGCCTCGACGACCGCCTCGTCCCCGACGGTCGCGGCGTGGATCAGGCTGGTCTTCCCCCCCACGTCCTTCGCGTCAACGTCGGCGCCCCCGCCTAACAGAATCTCCACGACGCTGGTATGGCGCCCGGCCGCGGCCAGCACCAAAGCGGTGTAGTTATGGGCCGCGCTTCTGGCTTCCACGTCGGCGCCCGCCGCGAGTAAGCGTTCCACGTCGCTTGCGCGCCCGCGCGCCGCAGCCGACAGCAGCTCTTCACGGCTCCAATCGGGGGCGGCGCGGGCGTCGCTATTTTTTTTACCCCTCACCCTAAAGCCCATAACCGCCTCCCGGCCGGGGGCGCCCCCTCGGGTTTAAAGTATAACGGCCTGACGGCCGGGCCGCGTCAGGCCGTTATACGCCGCGCCGCTTCTTACGTTCCCGGCCCCCTAAGAGCATCTGGGCGGGTGGTATATGTACCTGAAGCGTGTGATGCACACGTTGCCCCAGTAGTAACTAATCCGCAGTGCCGTGCCTTGCAGGAAATCGGCCCCGAAGCCGGCACATATCCTCGCACGGAAGCCGCAGTTTCTGGTGTCCGCGCACCAGAGCAGGTACGCCCACGGGGTGTTCCCCCCGCACCCGATGAAACCGGAGTTCTGATACCCGGTGTAGACGGTGCTGAGGAAGAAGAAGAACCGCGTGAACCTTATTATGGTGAAGTAGTAGGGGTAGGCCCTCGGCCTGGCGGCCGACGCCCGGAGGGGCGTGTACGAGGCGGGCATGAACATGGCGCCGAACAGGCTGTCCGGGCGGGCCTTCGCCTGGTAACACGGCATGCTGTAGTCGTAGCACGGCTGCTCTTCCTGCACCCGGTAGTACGTGTGCTGAGACTCGACCTTGTACTCCCCCTCGACGGCGGTCTCCACGTTCATCCCCATGGCGGCCTCGGCGCGCGCGTAATACCAGCCGTCTGAGGTGGACGACGCGCTGCTGCCGTCCGGGCTCGTCAGGACCGTGCTGGTCGAAGTCTCATACGTGCCGCTGTCGTAGGCGTCCTCCGCAACCCCGACGCCCACCACCACGGGGTCGGGGGCGCCCTCCGTCAGAACGAGCGTGTCGGAGCCGGGGTCGTGCGAGTACCCGGAGCCGTCCACAGAGTAAGAGTCCGAATACTCGGCCTGACCGAAGGCCGAAGGCGCG
>DASPKR010000162.1:0-5091 GCA_035627975.1 Pyrinomonadaceae bacterium
TTGAGCCCTGCGCGCGAAGCCCGTGCCTATGACCCCGATTCTCACGACGCCTCCGGCGCCCAAGCGAAGCCCCCGAACGAGTCAGTTTGAATGAACGACCTTAGCGCGCGAACATACTGTATGGGTGAAGGAAAGGCAAACATACGGGGCCGCGAGTGACAGGATTGGGTACGGCGAAGTCGAGGGCGCTGATGTTGAAGATTCAAGAGGGCGAGGTCGCCCTACGGGGTCAAAACAAGCCATTTCAGCGGCTTAGGGGCGCGCCCGGGCGCCGCCGTGCGTAGATGGCACGGCCGTTGCCCTAGCGTCTGTCACGCAAGGCAAGGGATTAAACGGGTAGGCAGATAAACGGGAGGAATGAAAGATGCTTTGGACGATTCTGGTGGTGCTGCTTGTGCTCTGGCTTCTCGGGTTGGTCGGCGGCGTGGGCGGCGGGCTGATTCACCTGCTGCTTGTCATCGCGGCCGTCATCCTCGTCATTAACCTTCTGTCGGGCCGCAGGCCGGTGGTCTAACCGCGCGCGACTCTTTCGTTGAACGCTTAGCTTAAGGCGTCGGCCCGCGGCGGGCCGATTTGATGAGGGACCGGGGCGACGGCGCCTCTGTTCCGTCCACAACGACGACGGCGCTCCTTCTTCGCTGAGGGGCGCCGTTCTATTTTTCATGCCGTCGTGTGAATCGGCGTGCTCTTCTTCAAAGGGTTGTGGAGCATAAGCCAGGCCGAAGGGACTGCGACGAGGGCGATGCCGGCGACGGTCAGCGCGTCCAGGCGGCGGTGCCAGATGACCAGGTCGAAGCCGAGCGCGAAGACTATTTGCATCAGCCCCACGACCGAGACGCGCGCGGGCTGCCCCAGCGCGAACGCCTTAGTCATCGCCAACTGCCCGAGCGTGCCTGCTATCCCTACGCCGGCCAGCAGCGCCGCCGTCCCCGCGCCGCCGAGCGCGCCGTAGTCTATGCGCTGCCCCGGCAGCAGCAGGAAGGCTAGCGTGGCGACGGTCGAGACGCCCGAGAAGTGCGTGACGACGGCGCGCGCGTCGAGACGCCCGAGCCTGTTCAGGCCGATCATAGCGACCGCCGTGCAGGCGGCGTTGCCGAGCGCGAGGAGCGCGGCCAGCCGGTCGCCCGTCAAGTCCGGCCGCTGTATGAGCACTATCCCTGCCAACCCGACGGCGACGGCGAGCCACACCGAAGCGCTCGGCTTCTGCCCGAGCGTAGGCCACGCGAGCAGCGTGACCCAGAGCGGCACAGTGTTCGATAACGTCAGGGCGGTCGAGATTGGCAGGTGCGTGAGGGCATAGAAGGCGCACAGCACGCCCGCGCTCCCCGCGAGGCTGCGAACCCAGAGCACTCCGGGGCCGAACAGGACTGGCCGCACGCCCGCCGAGACGGCGAGCAGCGCGGAGAGCACGAAGGCGACGGAGGTGCGCGCGACGGCGACGAGTTGCCAGTCGCTGCGCTCGCCCGCGAGGTGGCTCATCGCGCCCATCGTCGCGAAGGCGAGCGAGCTCGACAGCATGTAAAGGTAAGCGGCGGGCTGCTCCCGCCCCTCCGCCGCTCTCTCGGGAGGCTTCGACATCAGACGGGCGAGAGCTTAACACCCCGCGCCCGGAGTGTCAGCCCCGCCCTTTTGGCGTGTTCGATTGGGATGCCCTCTGTAGGACTCGAACCTACAACCAACGGATTATGAGTCCGCTGCTCTGACCGATTGAGCTAAGAGGGCGTGAGCATTACGCGACTTCAAGAGATTATAAAGTCCGCGTGGCGGGGCCGCAAGCGCGCCCCGCCGTCCGGTCTTACGGCTCAGTTTCGCGCCTGCATGGCCTCCTTGAGCGCCTCTATCTGCGCGAGGTGGCGCGTCTCGTGGGCGCCGACGAAGGCGAGCCACTGGTAGAGGTTCAGGGGGCCGAAGGCCGGGTGCGGGAAGTACGTGCCGGCGCAGTCGGCGGTCTCTATGCGGGGGCGGAGGGAGCGCAGGGTTTCGCGCGACTCGGCGAGGCGAGCGAGCGAATCGGCGACGGGGACGCCGCCGCCGGGCGCGATCTGCTCGGGGGCCTTGTAGCGCTCGCGGCGGCTGCGCTCGATGTGCTCTTCGATGGTGACGGGCGCGAAGGGCTGGCCTTCTGCGCGGAGTTTGCCCGCGCCTTCGAGCTTGTTGAGGGTCGCTCGACAGAGGCGCACGACGCCGTTCTCGGTGGCGGCCAGGTGCTCGAGAATCTCGGCGGCAGACCAGCGGCCCGGCTCCGGCGCGAAGTTCTGCTGCTCCGCCGTCAGCCCCTCGACGCTGCGGACGAGGCGGTCGCGCGCCGCGTCTATCTCGTCGAAAATCTCGCCGACGCTGTTGAAAATCATCGTGTGGGGAACTCCTTTCTGAAGTCTCATTGCAGGACGGCGGCCTGCGGGTAGATGCGCAGCACGTGCCAGCGCGTGTACTTGACGGTTGGCAGCGGGTCGTTGCTGTAGAAGCGCACGAAGGCCGTCTGCGCCAGGAGCGTCGCCGGCTCGACCCATTCGAGCCGCACGACGGGGTTGAAGGAGAGCAGCACGCCGTCCGTCTGCGCCGGGGGCGGCGCGGCGCCCTCGGCCTGCGCCCCGCCCTTCCTGGAGACGCGGAGGTCGTACTCGACCGACGCCGCGCGCAGTGCTTCGCCCACGCTCATCTGCCCGGCGGTGGGCGCGCCGCTGGCCGCGTCATAGACGGCCACGTCGTAGTCGAAGGCGGTCGCGACCTTCGAGCCGTCGGGCGACCAGACGGGCTTGACTTCGGTCAGTCGGTCGTCGAGCAGGCGCTCCACGCCGTCGAGCGTGACGATGCGTGGCCGCCCCGCTGGCAGTTTGCCTTCCGTGCGGCGCGCGAGCCACTCGTCCTCGCGGCAGGCGAGCGCCGCTATCTGCTGCCCGTCCGGCGACCACGCGAGCTTGAAGTAGATGAGCCCCTCGTTTTTCGTTAGCGGCCGGAGGTTGTTGCCGTCGCGGTCGCCCACGTAAATCTGCTCCGTCCTGAAGGCGGCGACGGGCGCGATGAGCGGCGCGGCCGTGGGCGTAGGGGTCGGCAGCGCGGCCGACGGATCGCTCTCGGGCGGGCGCGAAAGGTCTGGCGGGACGGGCGCGGCGTCGAAGGGAGTCGGGCTGGCCGTCGCGGCAGGGTTGCGTATGCCGGCGAAGAGTATCTGCGTGCCGCCGGGCGACCACGCGGCCTCGGCGGGGAATACGCCGGTCAGGTCTGCGGGCAGGATGTTTCGGATGAACTGCCCCGTCGCGGAGTAGAGGTCAATGCGGAAGTCGTTGTCGGTGCCGCTCGTGCCGTAGAGCGCGAGCGCGCGCTGACCTTCGGGGTCGAGCACGGTGCGCATGAGCGCGTCGTCGGGCCGAGCCGTCTCGAAGGCGGTGCGGACGGCCGCGAGCGGCTCCTCGGCCTCGTCCTTTTTAAGCCGCTCGGGCAGGGCGTCTTCGCTCACGTCCGGCTCGAAGCGGAAGGCGAGGCGGGCGGCCGGCACGTCGCGCAGAGAGCGGGGCCGCGCGCTCAACCCGAGGTCTGTGACTCCGCCGCCGCCGCACGCCGCGGCCAGCACGCACGCGGCGAGCGCCGACGCCAGCGCGCGCACGCGCCCCACTGTCACGAGCCGCTCCCTTAACATTCTCTTCCTCAAACGCAGATGATAGGTACGGCTCGGCGGGCGTGTCAACGAGGGCTGCGCGTCAGCGGTTGCGCCAGTCGGGGCGGCGCTTCTCGATGAAGGCCGTGACGCCCTCGCGCGCGTCCTCGGTCTTCATCAGCTCGTTCAGGTATATGTCTTCGGCCTTCGAGAGGGCTTCGAGGAAGGGTCGGCCGCGCGCGACGTCGAGGGCGCGGCGGGCCATCTCCAGGGCGGGCGCCGACAGCTCCCGCAGGCGCGAGAGTATCTCCTGAAGCTTCGTCTCAAGCTGGTCGGCCTCGACGACGTAGCTAACGAGCCCGAGCCGCAGCGCCTCTTGAGCGTCGAACAGCTCGCCCGTAAGGATCAGCTCGCGCGCGCGGCGCTCGCCTATGATTCGAGGGAGCAGCACGGCCGCGACGGGCGGGAAGACGCCGAGCTTTATCTCGGGCTGGCCGTAGCGCGCGCGCGAGCTCGAGATGACCACGTCGCAGCCGGCGACCAGCTCGCAGCCGCCGCCGAGGGCCGCGCCGTCAACGACGGCCAGCGCGGGCTTCGCCATCTGCTCCATCGTGCGGAAGATGGCGTGGAAGGATTCGAGCATCTGGTAGATGGTCTCCTCCCTGTGCTCCTCGATGGAGACGCCGGCGCTGAAGGCGCGCGAGCCCTTCGAGGCGTCGAAGACGACGGCGACCACGTCGCGCCGGCCCATGCAGTCCGTGAGCGCCGCGTCTATCTCGCGCATCATGGCGATGTCGAGTATGTTGAGCGGCGGGCGCGCGAGCGTCACGCGCGCCACGCGGTCTTCCACACGGAAGCGTATGTGCCTGTACTCGCCCTCTGCCATCGAACCGAAAACCTCCGCGCGTGGATTGCCGGGCCTCACGGCAGTCTATCACGGCCGCAATCATTCACAGGACAGACGCGCCGAGGGCCCGCCTTACGAGCAGGTAGGCCGGGTAGCTGAGAGCGAGGAGCGCCAGGGCGATGAGGCTATCTCGCGTGCTGCTCAAAAACGCGCTCAGCATGAAGCCGACCGAGCCGGCCAGCGCGAGCGCCGTCGTCCAGGGATGGCCGAGCGCGCGCCAGGGCCGCTGCGCGTCGGGGGCGCTGCGGCGCAGGGCGAAGACGGCGGCGAAGGAGACGGCGTAGTTTAAGACGAAGAAGAAGGCGAGCACCGCTATGACCTGCCCGAAGCCGCCGCCCGCGACGAAGAGGAGCGCGACGAGCGCGCTGGCGGCGAGCGCGACGGCGGGCGTGCCGCCCTCGTTGACGCCGACGGCGCGCGGCGGGAACAGGCGGTCGCGCCCCATCGCGAACGGCACGCGCGTCGCTATCAGCAGGAGCGCGTTGACGCTGCTCAGCAGCGCGACGACCGTCAGCGCGCGCACGAGTGTGTCGCCGCGCGGCCCGAACAGCTCGGAGGCGGCCTCGCCCGCCGCAAGCTCAGCGCCCGC
>DASPKR010000163.1:0-5984 GCA_035627975.1 Pyrinomonadaceae bacterium
TGTATGTGTCAGGCTGCAAGGCGAGCACGAGGGGGCCGGAGGGTTGCTCGGCCGCGTTGACTGGCGCCGCAGGGTCGAACGTCTGCGGGACTGTGAGGATTCTGAAGGGTTCGCGCGGCGCCCGCCCGCGAAGGAACTCGACCTCCTCGGGCGTGCTCCACAGCTCACTCTTGCGCGTGGGGCTCGCGACGCGCCAGCCGCTCGACTGGCCCCAGAGGCACAGGTCGAGAGCGACGACGGCGACTAGGAGGACGGCCGTCGCCCGCGACGCGCGCGAGGCGAAGCGCCAGAGCGCCCATGCGCTCAACGCCGCGAGCGCGACGGGGAGGAAAAGCTCCGGCGCGCGCATTAGTGTCACGGGCGCCTCGCGCGAGAGCCGGAAGGCGGCGGGCCTGCCTACTGTGACGACCAGCAGAGTTAAGAGCGTGACGCCCGCGCCAACCGCGAGCGCGAGCCTCGCCGCGCGCTTCCGGTTCTCAGCAGACGCGAGCGCCGTTAATCCCCTGCCGGCCAGCACCGCGAGCGCGAAGTCAACTTCCATCATGTGGCGCGCGGGGACGCGGAAGAGGCCGAGCACGGGCGTGTAGTAAATGACGCCGTAGAGCTTGAAGGGCCAATTGCGGCCGAGCGCGAGCGCGAGCGCCACGACGGCGACGGCCCACCAGAACTTAGCCCGCGCGTCGCGCCGCAGGGGCAGCGCGACGGCGGCGAGCATGAGCGCCCCCAATCCAACGTAGCCGATGTACTCGCCGTAGAACGGCTCCGAGACGTAGGGCGCGAGGAAGAGGCGGCCGTCGCCCCCGCCCAAGACGTAGGGCGCGAGGAAGGTCAGGAGGAAGCGCGGCGGCAGGCTGAACGACGAGAAGAAGTCGAAGGAGGTCTTGGCGCGGAGGCTGTTGCGCATCAACTCGTAGGTCGGTAAGATTTGCACCGCCGCGAGCACGAGCCCAGCCGCCAGAAAGATCAGCGACCACAGATACCACTTCCGCGCGGGGGCCGCGCGCCACATCACTAAGGCGTAGGCCGCCGCAAGAAGCAGAGAGTATGCGAGCGTCTGCTGGTGGCCCGCGAAGACTTGCAGGGCGACGAGCGCGCTGAGGGTGACGGCGCGGCCCCTCCGCCCCGTCGCCCCGTAACCCTCGACGGCCCAGAGAACCCACGGGAGCAGCGCGGCCGTCTGCACAATGTTAGTGTGGCCCACCTGCGCCACGAGGAAGCCGCACCACTGATAGACGAGGCTCGTGAGCACTGAGCCCAACAGGCCCGACCCCGCGCGCCGCGCGAACAGGTACGCGCCGAGCGCCGCCAGCGCGTAGGTCGAGAGCATCATCAGGTTCGTCGCCGCGGGCGCGTCGAAGAAGAGGAAGAACCAATTGAGCGGGAAGAGCAGGCCGGCCTGCGCCGCGCCGTGCAGCGGCATCCCGCCGAAGAGGTAAGGGTTCCAGAGCGGAAGGTACCCTTCGGCCGCGATGCGCGCCGCCGCCGAGCGGAGCGGGATGTTAAAGATGACGCCGTCGTCGGGCGAAAGAAAGAGGCGGCCGCGCGTGGCCGGCAGGAAGTAGAGGAGAGGGGCGAGCGAGACTGCGACGGCCGCGAGCGAGTCGGGCGTGGGTCTAAGGCTCAGGCGCGATGGACGAGTCATTAAATCAGGGGCGGCGTGCGGCGGGCGAGTTGGGCTTCGACTGGCGGCGTGCTGCGGAGTCTGCGCGCGCGTGGGCCTCGGCGCGGCGCGCGGGGCTCGCGTGCGCGGCGCTGCTCTCCGTCATGTCGCTGCAAATGCTCTCCGTGGTCGCGCGCAAGAGCATCACCGTTGACGAGATAGTGATGATACCGGCGGCATACTACCACCTCGCGGCGGGCGACTTCCAACTCGTCCACGAGCACCCGCCGCTCTCGAAGATACTCGCCGGAGTGCCGCTCCTCTTCATACAGCCGGCCGAGGCGGGGCCGGCGAAGATCAGGGCGCCGCGCGGCTCGCCCGAGGCGAAGTGGGCTATGCAGGAGAGCTTCTGGGAGGAGAACCGCGCCGCGTTCGGGGCGATCTGCTTCTGGGCGCGCGTTCCTGCCGTCGCCCTGACGGCGGGGCTGGGCGTGCTCCTGTTCGCCTTCGCGCGCGGGCTGTTCGGGGCGAGGGCGGCGGTGCTGGCCGTCGCGCTATACAGCCTCGAGCCGACGGTGCTCGCGCACGGGCGCGTCGTGCAGACTGACGTGCCGGCGGCCTTCGGCTACCTGCTCACCTTCTTCGCGCTCTACCGCTACGCGCGCTCGCGCACACTCCGCGGCGCCGCATTCGTCGGCGCGGCGGGCGGCTTAGCCGTGCTCGCGAAGTTCTCGATGCTGCTGGTCGGCCCCGTGCTCGCGGCCTTCTTTCTGTGGCTCATCTGGCGCGCGCCTCGCGAGGGGAAGACTCGTAAGGCCGTGGCCGCGCACGCGGCGCTCGCGGCCGCAGCCCTCGTCGTCGTCGTCAACGCCGCGTACTTTTTCCAGAGCCGCGCGCTCGGCGCGGCTGACGCGCGATGGATAGCGCAGTCGTTCCCCGCGAGCGCGGGCGCGGTGACCGCGGCCGTAAATATCCTCTCTTACCTCTTCCCGACAGACTTCGTGCTAGGCGTCTTCTGGCAAATCTGGCACAACCGCGAGGGGCATCCGGCCAGTTTGCTCGGGCAGTACAGCCCGCACGGCTGGTGGTATTACTTCCCCGTGGCCTTCTCTTTGAAGACGACGCTGCCGTTCCTTCTGCTCTCGCTCGCATCGCTCGCGTGGGCGGCCGCGCGTTGGGTGAAGACGAAAGAGCCTCGACTCTTCGTCGTGCTCGCGCCGTTCGCGCTCTACACGGCCTTCGTGCTGCTGAGCGGCATAACCATCGGCGTGCGCTACTACCTGCCGGCCTACGTCTTCTTATTCATCCTGGGAGGCGTGCTGCTCGACCGGCTGCTCGCCTCGCGGGCGCCGGCCGTCGCCCTTGCGTTCGCGCTCCTTTGCTGGGCGGCCGTCGAGGCCGCGCGCGCCTACCCGGACCACATGAGCTACATGAACCAGCTCGCGCGCGGCCGGCCGCGCTGGTGGTACTTGTCCGACTCGAACGTGGAGTGGGGCGACGACGTTCGCGCGCTCGCCGAGTACCTGCGCGCGCGCGGAGAGACGCGAGTGCGCGGCGCGTTCCTCGCGGGCTTCCTGACGCTCAGCCACTACGGCGTCTCCTACGTTGACCTGCTCGCGCCGGAAGGCACGGAACTTCCGCGGGCGCGCTACACGGCCATAGGCGCGAGCTTCCTCAACGGCTCGACGGTGCCGCTGCGCCGGACTGCGGGGCGCTTGCAGACGGACGAGGAGCGCGTGAACACCTTCGACGCCTACCGTCGGCGCGAGCCCGAGGCCGTCTTCGGCGGCTCGATCTACCTCTTCAGGAATGAAGACTGACGCGGAGGGCCGAGGCTTCGTGCGGCGGCGCGGCGCGGGCGTTGCGCTCGTCGTCGTGCTGGCGGCGGGCGCCGTTCTTTACGCCGCCGGCGCGGGCCGCAACCCGCCCGGCTTCTACATAGACGAGTCGTCCATCGCATACAACGCGCACCTCATCGCCACGACGGGGCGCGACGAGCACGGCCGGGAGTGGCCGCTCTTCTTCCGCGCCTTCGGCGACTACAAGAACCCCGTTTATGTCTATCTGCTCGCCGCCGTCTTCGCGCTAGCGGGGCCGTCGGTGATTGCGGCGCGGTTGCTGAGCGCGTCGGCGGGCGTGCTCACCGCGGCGGCGCTCGCCGCGCTCGGCGCGAGACTCTCGGGGCGGCGCGTGGTCCCGCCCTTGGTCGCGATGACGGCGCTGCTGACGCCGTGGCTCTTCGAGCTGAGCCGCGTCGTCATAGAGGTCGCAATGTACCCGCTCGCGGTCGCGCTCTTCCTGCTCGCAGTGCGGCGCGCGACCGGGGGCGACAGGTGGCGGTGGACAGACTCGCTGCTCGTCGCCGCGTCGCTCGCGCTCCTGACCTACACTTATTCTGTGGGCCGGCTGCTCGCGCCGCTCCTCGCGCTCGGGCTCGCGCTGTTCGCGCGGCGCGGCCGGGCGCGGCCGGTGCTCCTGACGTGGGCGCTCTACGCGCTCTCGCTCGCGCCCCTCGCCGTCTTCAACCTCCGCCACCCCGGCGCGCTCACGGGCCGCTTCCGGCTCATCACCTACATAAAGCCGCAGACGACTTACGCGGAGGCCGCGGCGGAGTTCGTCAGGCACTTCGCAGGGAACCTCAACCCCTGGCGGCTGCTCGTGACGGGCGACCCTAACCAGGATCAGATAGCGAGCATCTACAACACGGGACTGCTGCTCGGCGCGACCTTCGTGCTCGCCGTCGCGGGCGCGTGCGTGGCGGCCGTGCGGGCGCGGCGCGGCGACGGGTGGTGGCTCTTCGTGCTCTACGGGCTCGCGGCTTCGGTCGTCCCCGCGTCGCTCACGAACGATCACACGCACATGCTTCGGCTCGCGGCGCTGCCCGTCTTCGCGGTCGTGCTGACGGCGCCGGCGCTCGAATGGCTGCTGGACGACGGGCGGGCGCGGCGTTGGGCTCTCGCCGCGGCGGTCGCGCTCACGCTGGCGCAAGGGGCGCACTTCCAGTGGCTATACCGCCGTCACGAGCAGGCGCCGAGGCGCGCACACCTCTTCGACCGCGACTACCCGACTGAAATTTTGCCGGCCGCGCTCTCCGCGGCGGGCGGGCGGCGCGTCTATCTCGCCGACGCGCTGCCGATACCCGGCTACATACAGGCCTTCTGGCACGCGTCGCTGCGGGGCCTGCCCGTCTCTACCTTCGAGAGGCTCCCGCCCGACGCCCCCGCGCCCGAAGGCTCGGCCGTCATCACTACCGAGGACGTGAGGCCGCGCTGCCGCGCGCTCGCGGAGGACGAGCCGTACACGGTCTGCCTCATGGAAGGCGCGCCGCGCGCGCCCGCGCCGCTCCCGGCCGAAGGTTTCCGCGCGAGCTTGAGCGTCGCGGCCGCGCCCGCGCGGCTGCGCACGGGCGAGCGGGCCGAAGTGCTCGTCGTCCTCAGGAACGAGAGCGCGGCCACCTGGCGCGCGCGCGAGCGCGGCGGCTCGCCCTTGCAGGTGCACGTCGGCAACCACTGGCTAGGTTCCGACGGGCGCGCGGTCGTGAACGACGACGGGCGCGGCCCCCTGCCGCGCGACCTCGCGCCCGGCGACGAGGCGGAAGTGCGCCTCACCGTCAACGCGCCCAAGCGGCCGGGCGATTATCTGCTGGAGATAGACGTGCTTCAGGAAGGAGTCTCGTGGTTCGGCCCGAAGGGCTCGCCCACGCTCAGGCTGCCCGTCAAGGTCGTCGCGCGCGGGTGGCTCGATTAGCGCCGCGTCACTCCCGGCCCCCGCGCCGCTTTAGAGCCTCCTCGTAAACTTCCGAGGTCATGCGGGCGGTCCGCTCCCAGGAGAACCCGGAGGCGCGGCGGAGGCCGGCTTCAGAGAGCCGGCGGCGGGCCTCCTCGGAGTCGAGCAGTTCGATGAGGGCTTCGGCTATCTCGCGCGGGCTCTCGGGGTTGACCAGGCGCGCGGCGCCGCCCGTCACCTCGGCGACGGCGGGGGTGCGGCCCGCGACGACGGGCGCGCCGCAGCTCATCGCTTCGAGCGGCGGCAGGCCGAAGCCCTCGTAGAACGACGGATAGACGAAGGCGCGGCAGGAGGAGTAGAGAGCGCGCAGGGTCTCGTCCGGCACGTAGCCGACGAAGTGCACGCGCTGGCGCGCGTGCGACTCTTCGATGGCGGCCGACAGCGGGCCGCTCAGCCACCCGCGCCCGCCGGCTATGACGAGCTGAAGGTCGCTGCGGGGCCGCTCGCGCACGACCTCGCCGAAGGCGCGCACGAGCGCCGGCAGGTTCTTGCGCGGCTCGATGGTGCCGACCGCCAGGAGGAACTCGTCGCCGACGCCGAGCCTTCGCCGGGCCTCTTCGGTCTCCCCGAACGCGAGCGGCCGGAAGCACTCGCGCGC
>DASPKR010000164.1:0-3112 GCA_035627975.1 Pyrinomonadaceae bacterium
GAGCCACATCCGGACCGAGGAGAGGAAGAGGACGACGGCGAGGAGCGGCATGTAGGTGATGGCCTGCCCGGAGTCCGGCTCGAGGAGGATGAGGCCGATGGGGAGCGCCATGATGGCGATGCCCATCAGCGTCTCCTTCACGGTCAGCGCCGACTGGCGCGGCCGCCCGAAGTAGCGCGCCAGCATCAGCACCGTGGGGATCTTCATGAACTCCGACGGCTGGAACTGGCCGAGGCCCGGCACGCCGATCCACGCCCGCTGGCCGTTGATCTTGAGCCCGATGCCGGGGACGAGCACGATGACGAGCAGGAGCAGCCCGAAGGCGTAGAAGACGGGCGCGATGTTGACCAGCTTGCGGTAGTCCGTGAAGGCCACGATGAGCATCACGGCCGCCGAGACGCCGAGCCCGAGCAGCTGCTTCGTCCAGTAGCTCTTGTCGGGCTGCGCGTTGTAGATCTGCCACGTCCCGAAGACGGCAATCGCCAGCGCCAGCAGCGTCAGCAGCCAGTCGAAGTCGCGGAGCTTGCGTTGTTCGAGGATTGCAACCATAAAACAGGTGCCGGGTGCCGGGCGCCGGGCGTCGGGCGCGACCGGCTTTCACCGACGCCCGACGCCCGGCACCCCGACACCTATCTTTTCGCGATCTGTTCCGGCGCCGGCTTGGGCGCGAGTTCGGGGTAGACTTTGGCGACGTACTGGTCGTAGACGGCGCGGACGGCCGGGGCGGCGTAGGTGCCGCCTACGCCTTCCCGTTCTCGAAAGAGCCCATCGCGGGCATCACGCCCATCAAGCAGATGATAGACATTTTCGAGCGCGACATCCGTCGGACGGGCGAAGGCCGCGACCAACTCGGCTTCGTGCGCGAGCCGCGCGCCGTATCCTACTCGCAGCTCTCGGGGGCCGACTGGAAGCCGCTGCTGCCGGGCAACAAGGCTGCCGCCGCAACGACTTTCCTAGCGCCTGTGGCGACGGGCTCGCCGCTCGCCGCGCTGCTCGGCCAGCAATTCGCGCCCATCGCAACGCCGATCGTCTTCAGCGGCTTCTCGCCGGAGGCGATAGCTCAGTTCGCGCCTCAGCTTCAGTCGCAGGGGCTCCTTCCCGTCTCGGGCGTCGGCGGCTCGTCGCCGCTCTCGCCTCTCGGCAAGGTGACGGACGAGACGCTGTTGCCGGGCTCATCCGTGAGCGTGCAGCTCGTTCGCGGCGACTACTCGGTCGCGGCCTCCGGCACCGTAACGCACCGCGACGGCGAGCGCATATACGCCTTCGGCCACCCGTTCCTGAGCCTCGGCTCGTCCGACATGCCCATGTCCGAGTCGTCGGTCGTCACCGTCATCCCGAACACACTGAACTCCTTCAAGCTGACGGTTCCGGGGCAGATGGTCGGCGCCGTCTCGCAGGATCGCGCCACGGGCATCTACGGCCAGCTCGGCCGCGCGCCCAAGATGATCCCCGTGCAGATAAACCTGCACACGAACCGCGAGCAGGTCGAGACTTTCCGCTACGAGGTCGCAAACGACGAGTTTCTGACGCCCCTGCTTCTGAACATGACGATCTACAGCACCATCACTTCGAGCGAGCGAAGCTTGGGCGACTCGACCGTGAGCGTGCGCGGCAAGATCGAGGTCAAGGGGCAGGAGCCGGTCTATCTTGAGCGCCGCTTCTCGGCCATGTCGGCCAGCATCTCGGCCGCGGGCTCTGTGGCGGGCCCGGTCGCGGCGCTGCTCACGAGCGGCTTCGACGGCGTGGAATTGGGCCAGATAACCCTCGACATCGCCGCGGCCGACGCCCGCCGCGCCGCGACGCTCGACCGCGTCTCCCTCAACCAGAACGAAGTCCGCGGCGGCGACACCGTCGAGGTTCAGGCGTTCGTCCGCACGGAGTCGGGCCGGCAGTTCATACAGCGCATTCCCGTCGAGATTCCCAGGGACGTACCTCCGGGCCAGCTCGTGCTCTTCGTAGGCGACGGCGGCTCTTTGCAGCAGGCTTCCGCGACGCAGAGCTTCGTGCCGCAGGACTTGGGTCAGCTCGTCGGGGCGATCAACCGCATCAAGAAGAACGACCGGCTCTACGTGAAGCTCTTCCGCGTCACGAACGGCGCCGTCATAGGCACGGACGAGATGCCGAACCTTCCGCCCTCCTTCGTCGCCACGCTCAACAGCGACCGAAGCACCGGCGGCCACACGCCCACGACGCTCTCGCCCATTGCCGAGAAGGAGCTTCCGCCCGCCGAGCACGTCGTTTCGGGTCAGCAGCTAATCGCCATCAACGTTAACCGCTGAGGCTTCGAGCTCGAGCGCAGACGAAGAGGGGGGCGCGACGGTGCGCCCCCCTCTTCGTCTGTTCACTACCTGACCTTCACTAGGACGAGCGAGTAGCTGCCGTTACTGCCGAGCACGCGAGCGTCGAAGGGCTCCCAGCCCGTCAACTGCCCCTCGTGCTCCGTAGGCACGAGCACGAGGCCGCTCCCGCCGCTCCGCCTTACGGCCTCCTCGACCTGGTTCGCGCCCTCGAACTTCAGCGGCTCGCCGGCCGCGTCGTAGGCGAGGCGGCCCGCGGCGTAGAACTCCGCGGAGCGCTCGACCGCGTGAAGTTGAAAGACGGGCAGCGAGCCGTGTCCCTGCTCCGCCGCCGTAATGAGCAGTCCCCTGACCGACTCGCGCTTCGCCGCCGGCCCGAGCGCGCAACCCGCTATCAGCACTACGGTCAACAAACTCCCGGTCGCCACGGCGGTCGCGCACAGCGCACGCCGCCCCGGCCAGAGGAGCGCCAGCGCCCCGCTCGCGCCAGCCGGCGCGACGACGAAGAGCGCGCAAGCCGTCGAAAGCCCTGGCGCGCCCGCGCCGCCGCCCCACGGCAGCGAGCCCTGGAACGCGTAAGCGAGCCCCGCGGCGAAGAGCAGAAGCGCGAGCACGCCCGTTACACGCATCGCAGTGAGGCCGCCCTCGCCGCGCACGTAGCGGTGCACGCGGTCGGCGGCGAGCAGCGCCGCGCCCGGCAGAGCGGGCAGCACGTAGCCCGGCAGCTTCGACCCCGACAGCGAAAAGAACGCGACCGGCACAACAAACCACGCGAGCGCCAGAACCCTCAGCCTGCTCGCCGCGTCCTCCGCGCG
>DASPKR010000165.1:0-3435 GCA_035627975.1 Pyrinomonadaceae bacterium
GGGCTGAAGGGCGCCGTGCTCTTCTACGACGCGCAGGTCGAATATGCCGAGCGCCTCGCCGTCGAGAACGCGCTGGCGGCGCGCGAGTCGGGCGCGCGCGTGCTCACCTACGCGCGGGTCGAGAGGCTGATTAAAGAGGGCGGCGCCGTCCGAGGTGTCGAGTTTACAGACACGCTTGGCGGCGGCTCTCACAAAGCCCGCTCGCGCGTCGTCCTAAACGCCGCGGGGCCGTGGGTTGACGAGGTGTTGGGCGGAGAGGCCGGGCGCGGCGAGCCCCTCGTCGGCGGGACGAAGGGCAGTCACGTCGTCGTCGGCGCGTTCGAGGGCGCGCCCGGCGTCGCCCTCTACTCCGAGGCGATTGAAGATGGCAGGCCCTTCTTCGTCATCCCCTGGGACGGGAAATTTTTAGTCGGCACGACCGACGAGCGCTACTCGGGCGACCTTGACCGCGTAGATGCCAGCCCACGCGAGGTCGAGTACCTTCTGCGCGAGGCGAACCGGCTGCTCCCTTCCGCGAACCTGACGCCTGGCCGAGTGCTCTACACGTACTCGGGCGTGCGCCCGCTCGCCTTCGCCGGCTCGCGCGCCGAAGCGGCGGTGACGCGTCGCCACTTCGTGCGCCCGTCACGCCTTCTGGGCCTCTTCTCGCTCGTCGGCGGGAAGCTCACCACCTACCGCAGCCTCGCCGAGCAGGCAGTCTCTCTCGTCTTCAAAGAGCTAGGCCGCAGGCCGCGGCCGTGCGAGACGATGACGACGCCGCTGCCCGGCGCCGTCAGCTTCGACGAGTTCGGGAGACATTTCCGCGAGCGCAGCACGCTCGCGCCCCGAAGCACCGAGCGGCTCCTTAAAATCTACGGGTCGCGCGCGGGGCTTGTGCTTGAGTTGGCCGGGCGGCACCACGAGTTGCGCGAAGTCATAAGCGAAGAGACCGGGAGCGTCGCCGCCGAGGTCGTCTTCTCGTTCGAGAGCGAGATGGCAGAGACGCTATCAGACTGTCTGTTCAGGCGCACGATGGTCGGCCTGAACTCGGCCGCCGGCACCGACGCGGCCGAGCGCGCAGCTGCCGTAGCGCAGAAGTTTCTGGGATGGGGCGAAGAGAGGGCCGCCCGCGAAGTCGAAAACTACGCGGGCGAAGTCGAGCGCCTTCGCCCCCGCGTGCCTGAATGATTTAAGGGGGCGGGGCTATCAATGTCCCCGCCCCCGCCTGCTTATCAGAAACTGCCGCCGCAGCTCACGCCATCACGCGCTGGGCCTGCGTCGTGCTGCGAAGCCACGGCACGCGCGACTTCGCTTCGGTGTGTCGCGCGCGCGGGAGCCGCACGTTCTCGAAGTAGTCTATCGCGGCCACCCGGAGCCCCGTGTCGCGCCCCAGCCGCTCGCTCATGAACCACTTGTGCTCGAGCACGCGAGGCCACTCCGATGCGGCCTCGCCCGGCGTCAGCCTCACGCCCGCAAGCTTTCTTAGAAGCTTCTGCTCCTCGCCCGCCCGAGGCGCGAGCGCCTGCTCTATCACGTAATCCAGCTTGAAAGGAATCATCTAAATCGTCCCCCTTCTGCTCGCGCCCGAAGCCCATCCCCGAGGCGCCTTCCGTCTGTTCGCTGTTTTTCCCGAAGGTTCGACGTGGATGATAGGCACGGGTTTGCCCGGCGGTCTAGCTCATTGTTTTAATCCCTGTTATTAACTATATTCATCGCTGACCCCTCGAAAGAGAGCTAAGCGATGGAGCTTTCACAGTTACGCACGTTCCGCGAAGTGGCCGAGACGCTCAGTTTCACGCGGGCGTCACAGAAACTTAACCTCACGCAGTCGGCCGTGAGCCACCAGATAAAGGCTCTGGAGACGGAGCTGGGCGAGCCGCTCTTCATACGCGCCAAGCGCGGCGTGAAGCTCTCGGAGGCCGGCCGCCTCGCGCTCGAATACACCGAGCGCATCCTGGAAGAGGCCGCCGCGCTGCGCGAGCACATATCGGGGCGTGACCACGAGCCGCGCGGGCGCGTGCGAGCGGCCGCCGCCACGCAGGCCTTCGTGCACCTCTTCGCAGACCTCTTCGAGTCCTTCATGCGCGAGCACGAAGGCATAGAGCTCTCCTTCCGCACGACCGTGAGCACGGAGCAGACGGTAGCAGACATCACGGGCGGCGCCGCCGACGTGGGCTTCGCCTCCCTCCCGGTCTATTCGCCCGCGCTTCAGGTCACGGAGCTGTTCGAGGACGAGCTTGTGCTGGTCGTCGGCCCGCACCACCGCTTCGCCGGCCGGGCGCAGGTTGACATGGGGGAGCTGAGGCGCGAGCGCTTCATACTCTTCGAGCACGGCGCTTCGATACGCCGAGCCACGGACGCCTTCTTCAAGCGCGTTGACCTGAGGCCCGACCTCGCGCTCGAATCCAACGACACATACTTCATAAAGCTCATGGTCGAGCACGGGCTCGGGATATCGCTCCTGCCCTCCTGGGCGGCGCGCGAGGAGACGCAGGCCGGCAAGCTCGCCCGGCTCCGCATCGCGGGCCACCACCTGAAGCGCTCGGTCGCCATGGTGGCGCTCGGCCGCTTTCAGCCCTCGCCGACGCGCGCCTTCATCGCCTACATCCTCGCCCACAAGGCGGAGCTTCAGGAGACCGCGCGCGCGGTTTGAGCATGAAGACGACGCCTGAGACCATGCGGGCTTTGGAGCTTCGCTCTTACGAGGGCGGAGAGGGCTCGCTCGCGCTCGCCGAGAGGCCCGTGCCGCGGCCCGGAAGGGGCGAAGTGCTCGTGCGCGTGGCTGCCTCGCCCGTGAACCCCTCCGACCTGATGTTTTTGCGCGGCATGTACGTGCGGAAGCGCCTGCCCGTCGTCCCCGGCTTCGAGGGCAGCGGCGAGGTCGTCGCCTCCGGCGGCGGCTTCCTCGCCTCGTACCTGAAGGGCAGGCGCGTGGCCTGCGCCGCCCCCTTAGACGGCGACGGCACATGGGCCGAGTTCATGGTCGCGCCCGCCTCGCAGTGCATACCGCTGCGGAAGGAGACTGATACCGAGCAGGCCGCCGCGATGATCGTCAACCCCTTCACGGCGTGGGCGCTGATGGGCATAGCCCAAAGGCGGCAGGCGCGCGCCGTCGTGCAGACGGCAGCGGCTGGCGCGCTCGGGCGCATGATTGTCCGGCTAGCCGCGTCGCGCGGCGTCGGGCTCATTAACGTCGTGCGGCGCCGCGAGCAATAGAACTGCTAATCGTTTTAACATCACTTAAGAGCCTTGTGAGGCAATATTGTAGCGGTTAGCGCGGGCGCCCACAAGCCGACGTAACCTCCGCCATTTCAGGCAGATAACATAGATGCCGACGCCTTCGGCCGGGATGCTCAGACAGAGGGCCGGCGCCCCGCTACCCTTCGCGCATCCCCGGAACGAAAAGCACCTTCCCGCCCGTCATGTCCTGCACGTACTGGCCGAGCCCTTCGGCGG
>DASPKR010000166.1:0-2398 GCA_035627975.1 Pyrinomonadaceae bacterium
GCCCGCGACGTACATGAAGACGGAGCCGCCGTTGAAGTTGGCGTGGCGCTCGTCTAGCTGCGAGAAGGTGCCGGAGAGGTCGTCGGCGAAGACCTTGTAGGAGAGGCGCACCTCGTCGGAGCCCGCGGAGGCGACGCGCCAGGTCTGCGTGTCAACCCTCTCGACGGGGAAGTCGCGGCTGCCGCAGCGCTCTTCAGGCAGGCAGCGCCCCATCGCGCTCACCTCCTGCACGTTCTTCGCGAAGTCGAAGACGGCGTATCGGCCCGGCGACCACCGGGGCATCTGGAACTCGACCGAGCGCTCGCCCGCCGTCCCAGCAACCTCTATCTGCACCTCGAACAGGTGCGACTCGGGCTGCGGCATCGCCAGCCTGTACCTTATCTTGAAAGGGCGCGGCTGCGCCGGCGCGGGCGGTGCCTGCGCGGGCACGAGCGCGGACAGGAGCAGGACGGCGAAGAGGGCGGTCGCGTGGCGTGCGAAGGGTTTTAGCATTCCGAAGCGGCTCCGAAGTTTCAAGTACGGGACGACGGGGAGACAAAGGCATGGCGCGCGGGCGGGATTATCGGCGCGCGCGGCGGCGGGTGTCAAAAACGGATCGCGGGCCGTGGGCCGCGGGTTAGGAGGCGGCGTGCCTCTCATCAATCCGCGGCCCACGGCGCGCGACCGTCGTCAGGGCCATTGGGGCCACCATCCCTTCGCCTGCAAGACCGAGAAGCCCGCGCCTATGGCGCTGAAGCCGACGCCGGGCAGGGTTAAAAGGACATTGTTCCGCATCGTCGCGTCCAACACGCGCGCGTAGGGCATAGTATCGCCGGCCAGGGAGTTCGACTGCCAAATCGTGTTCTGCACCAGCCGCTCGTCTTCCTCCGTCGCTGCCGTATCCATCGTGACCACTCTTGAGAGCTTTGAGGCTACGCCCTCCGAAAGGCCTGCGGCGGCCCCGCCCAGCACCGCGCCGAGCAGTGCGGAAGAGCCGAGGCCGGAGGTGAGCGACGCATGCGTGGCGAGGTTGTTGAGCACCGTCCCGACCATGTTCGCGCCCGCGTTGCCGACGACGCCCGCCGTCACGTTCACCGCCAAGCGCCCGACCTGGCCGATCTTAAAGGCAGCGTTCCCCGCCTCCGCGAGTGAGTCCACGACGGCGCCGGCCCCGACGGCGATGCCGCCCGCGATCAGGCCCGTCGCCGCCCCTATGCCGAGCTGCTCGCCCCAGCCCGCCCAACTGAACTGCTTCCCCGACACCTGCGTCGAGATGTTCGAGGCCAGCCCGCTCACCCCGGCGCCGAGCATCGCCCCGCCGACCACCGCCCCCACCGGCCCGCCCAACGCCATCGCCGCTATGCCGCCCACTATCAGCAAGCCGTCAACCGCGTAGGAGATGATGTCGCTGAAGATGCTGTGCCCTGTCGGGTCGAAATTGTTGACGGGGTCGTTGATTACGTAGGCGTAGCGGTTGAGAGCGTCGCGCCTGCCGAGGGGGGCGCCGAGCCTGTCGTCCGGCGTGATGAAGCGGCCGATGAAGGGGTCGTAGTAGCGCGCGCCGAAGTAGTAGAGCCCCGCGGCGTCGTCCCACTCCTTGCCCGTGAACTTCTGCTGTAAGGTGTCGGCCCCCTCGACGGCGCCGATCTCGCCGTAAGGCTCGTAAGAGATGCTGGTGACGAGCCGGCCGGCGTCGTCGGTCTGCACGAGCGTGCTGAGTATGTGATCCTTGTGCAGGTAGAACGTGCCGGGCGCGGGGAGGCCCGCCGTCTGCGGCGGCGAGCCGGCCTCCACGTCGGTCATGGAGGCGACGAGGCCGTCGTCGCCGAATATGAATCTCGTGCGCTGGCGGCTCCCGTCCGGGAAGACGGCCACCTGGTAGTGCGGGGCGACGTAGTAGATGGTCGGCCCGCCCGCGACGCTCTTAACGACGCGCCTGCCGGCGTGGTCGTAGCTCATCGTGACGCCGCCGGACTGCACGAGCTGGTTGTCGCCGTCGTAACGGTAGGTCGCGCCCTGGCCGTTCCTTTCGGCGGAGACCATGTTGCCGTTGGCGTCGTAGGCGGCTGCGAAGACCTTCTGCCCGTTCGCAGCCCCCTGCGTCACGCGGTAGCCGTCCGACTCGTATGTGACGCCGTCCTTCAGCTCGATGTTGCCGCCGCCGTCGTACTTGTAAATCTTCTGCGGGTAGCTCCCGCTGGCCTGCGCGAGGCGCCCGACGGGGTCGTAGCCGAAGGTCTGCGTCTTTGAGGGCGTGAGCCCGTCCTTAATTCCGGTCAGCTCGAAGAGGTCGTTCCAGCCGTAGCCGAGCTCGGCGAGCGGGCCGGAAGGCCCCGCGAGCGACTTCGCCGTGAGCCGGGCGCCGCCGTCGTACGTGTAGCCGGCGGAGGTCGAGTTGCCGTAAGCCACATGCCCTGCC
>DASPKR010000167.1:0-2266 GCA_035627975.1 Pyrinomonadaceae bacterium
GCTGATGACGGCGCGGCCGGCCTCGACGGTCTCGCCGCTCAAAAGCTGCACGCCTGCCGCGCGGCCCCGCGAGTCGTAGGCGAGGCGGAGCGCGGGCGTGTTCAGACGGACAGTGCTGCCGCTCTTCCTTATTGACTCGGCGAGCGAGTCGGGGAGCGACTGCGCGCCGCCGCGCATCGTGTACATGCCGCGCAGGGGCTGCGCGAGAGCGACCGCCGCGTAGAGGTACGCGCAATCGCGGCTCGGGGCCTGCGCGAAGATTTGGAGCTGCGCGTCTATGAAGCGTCGGAAGCGCGGTGAAGTGCCGCCGAGATAGTCGGCGGCGCGCTTGCCCATGCCGGCGAGGATTTTCGTTGACTCGCGGCCCGCGCGCGCGAGCAGCTTGAGGCGTTCGAGCGGCGACGCGGCCGCGAGGCCGGGGGAGCGCAGGGCGGCATCGTGCAGCGCCTCGGCGACGGGCGCGAGCTCTAAGTAGAAGCGCTCGGCCTCGCCCGCGCACTCGGGGAAGGCCGCGCGCAGCTCCGCGAAGTGCTCGCCGCTCGGGAGCCCTACGCGCACGCGCGCGCCGTCCGGCAGATGCACGACGTAGGGCGTCCTGATTAGCTCGACTTCGGGCGGCCCGACGGGCAGCTCCGCGAAGACGCGCTCGTGTATGTCGCCCCGCTGCCAGCACGAGTAGAGCCCGGCGCCCGGCTCGTAGCGGCGGCCGGCGTGCTCGAAGGCGGCAGCGCACCCACCCGCGTCCGGCCCCCTCTCAAGGAGGCACACACTCAAGCCCCGCGCCGCCAGCAGCGCCGCCGCCGTCAGGCCCCCGACGCCACCGCCAACGACCACCACTTCGTACATAAAAGCGCGGAGTCAGTAGAAGAACAGCCCCGCCTGTGCGTCGCCCGCGGGCTTGCCCGGGTTGAAGTAGTCGAAGATGAGGATGGCGACCTGCACGGCGTTGAAGACGAGGTGGATGACGAAACAGGGCAGCACGCGCCCCGTGTAGGCGCGGACGAGCGTGAGCGCGAGGCCGAGCATGCTGACGGCGGCGATGACGCCCGCGTTGTTGTAGTACTGCGAGACGTGGACGGCCGAGAAGAGCGCGGCGACTATCAGGACGGCCCATACGGTGCCTAACGCGCGCCGGAAGGCGGGGAACATCACGCCGCGATAGACCAGCTCTTCAACGAGCGGCGCGGTCGCCGTAGCGAGGAAGGCGGTGGCGAAGCGCGCGGCCGCGGAGCTTTCGAGCATCCGCTCGAACGGCGTCTTCTCGCCGCCGAGGAAGTAGGCCACGAGCCCGCCGCCTACGAGCAGCACGACGGCGGCGCCGACGCTCAGAAGCAGCCCGAAGTGGCGGCCCCATCCCCAGCCTATCGTGCGCCAGAAAGGGCGCCTGACTTTCCCGCCCGTCACGACCGCCCAGACTACGACGAGCGTCAGGATGTGCGCTGGGATCGTGCCGACGATGCTGACGAACAGGACGTTAGGGTCTGTCTGTAGGGAGTATTCGCTCGGCGGCGAGCCAGTGCCGAGCATCCGGTAAACGAGGTAAGGCAAGACGGTCACGAGCGGCACGAAGACCATCAAGACGATGCTTGCGACCCAGACGAGCGCAGCCGCCGCGACGCCCCACGGAGGGTTGTCGGGGTTGAAGCCCGCCTCCATGTCGGCGGCCGTCTCCGCCCCCTGCCCGAAGACGGCGTGCGCGCTCTCGTATTGTGGCGGCTGCGGTCGAAGAGGTGATCCCACCCCGGCAGTGTAAGAGAGGCGAGCGCGGAGGGTCAAACGGGAGAGGGAACTCAGAAGTCAGAACGAAGGAGCGTTCCTCCCGACTCGCTGAAGCTCTTAGCCATTTCTTCGCGAACGCGCCGCATGAGGGCCGGGAGGTCTGAGTCGGCGAGGCCGGCCGTGGGGACGGGCGGCGCGACGCGAAGCTCGACGGGGCCGGGGCGGAAGACGATTGAGTCGCGCGGCAGAAGGGCGCGCGTGCCGACGATGGCGACAGGGACGACGGGCAAGCCCGTCTGAAGCGCGAACTTGAAGCCGCCCTTCTTGAAGGGCTGAAGGCGGCCGTCGCGCGAGCGCGTGCCTTCCGGGTATAGGAAGACGGAGACGCCGGGGCGCACCTCCGAGGCCGCGCGCCGCAGGCTCTCGACGGCTTCTGTCGTGGAGCCGCGGTTAATTGAGATATGGCCTGCGCGTCGCATGTGCCAGCCGAGGAAGGGGATTCGGAAGACCTCGCGCTTGGCCGCGATGCGCAACTGCGCCGGCAGGT
>DASPKR010000168.1:0-3419 GCA_035627975.1 Pyrinomonadaceae bacterium
GGCCCCGCCGGCGGCGCGGGAGCCTGCGCTAGCGCGCGCACAGCCCGCCCCGCCGCCTCCACGTCGTTCAAATCCTCTGCGGGCGCGGCAACAACGGCGGCGACGGCGCGGCCCTCGCCCGCGCGCTCCTGACAGCCGGCGCGCGCGTTGACCTCGTCCTCTTCGGGCGTATCGAAGACTCTAAGGGCGACGCCCGCACTAACTTCGACATCGTGCGCGGGCTCGCGGGTGCGGGCGGCACGGCGAGCCCTTCGTCGCTCGCATTCACGCAGTGCGAAGGGGCAGCAGAGTGGGAATCGCTCGCGGGCTCGCACGGGAGTTACGAAGTAGTCGTTGACGCGCTCTTCGGCACGGGCCTCACGCGGCCGCTGGAAGGCGCTCACGCCCGCGTCGTCGAGCACATTGACGCGCTCCGCTCCGCGCGCATGGGCGGCGCACGCCCGCTCATCGTCTCGCTCGACCTGCCTTCGGGCCTCGACGCGGACAGGGCGCAACCCATAGGCCCGGCCGTGCGCGCGGACATCACGGTAACCTTCACGGCGCCGAAGCCCGCGAACGTGCTCCCGCCCGCCTCGCGTTTCAACGGGCGGCTCTACACGGCCGACATAGGCTCGCCGCGGGCGCTCCTCGACGCCTCGCCTTCCAGACTTTTTCTGACCGAAGCTGAAGACGCCCGTGCATGGCTCGAAGCGACGCGCTACGCGCCCGGCTCCTACAAGAATTCGCACGGCCACGCTCTCGTCGTCGCGGGCTCGCGCGACATGACGGGCGCGGCCGTGCTCTGCGCCTCGGCGGCAATGCGCGCGGGAGCGGGGCTCGTGACGCTCGCCGCGCCGGCCTCGATTCTGCCGGCTGTCGCGGCGCGCCTTCCCGCGGAGGTGATGACTGCGCCGCTGTCCGAAACGCCCGCGGGCGGCGTCGCCTTCGAGGCGCTGGGCGAGGTCGAGAGACTCTCCGAGCGCGCGACGGTCGTCGCCGTCGGCTGCGGCCTCACGCGCGAGCACGAGAGCACCCGCCGCTTCGTGCGCGAGCTGATAGCGCGCCGCACGAAGCCCGTCATAGTTGACGCCGACGGCCTGAACGCGCTCGCGCCGTGGCCGTCGGAGCTTCGCGGGACGGCAGACGCGCCCGTCATCCTCACTCCGCACGAGGGCGAGATGCTTCGGCTCATGGGCGCGCGGGACCGCTCGGCGCTCGAGGACCGCGCGCGCGCAGTCTCGGAGTTCGCGGCGGGACACCGGCTCGTCGTCGCGCTCAAGGGCGAGCGCACGCTCATCGCGGCGCCGGACGGCCGCGTGCTCGTCAATGCTACAGGCAACCGCGGCCTCGGCACTGCCGGCTCCGGCGACACGCTGACGGGGATAATCGCCGGCTTCAACGCGCAAGCCTACGCCACGCTTAAGGGTCAGGCCGACGCCGTTGCTGCCACGGCCGCGGCCGTCTATGTGGGCGGGCTCGCGGCAGACATCGCGGCCGCCGAGGTGGGCGTGCGCGCCCTCTCGGCCTCGGACGTGCGCGAGCGAATGGGCGCCGCCCTGCTCGCGCTCGACCCGGAAGGAGAGACGCCTTGACGGCCCGCGAGCGCGCAGAGATTCAGTCGGGCGAGGTCGCCTCGCAAAGCCCCGAAGAGACCTTCGAGGCCGGCCGGCGCGTCGGCGAGCGTTTGCGCGGCGGCGAGACGCTTCTGCTCGGCGGCGCGCTCGGCGCGGGCAAGACCGTGTTCGTGAAGGGGCTCGCCGCCGGTCTCGGCCTAGACCCGGACGAGGTTTCGAGCCCGTCCTTCACGCTCGTCAACCGCCACCCGGAAGGGCGACTCGTGCTCTACCACCTTGACCTTTACCGGCTCGCCGAAGGCGCTTCGGCCGCGCACGCCGTTGACCTCGACGAGATTCTCGCCGACGAGCGCGCCGTCGTCGTCATCGAGTGGGCCGAGCGGATGGGGCGCTACCCTCTGCCCGAGCCCGTCTGGCGCGTCTCAATTGACGGCGACGGCGCCGAGCCCCGCCGCATCGTGATCGAGGAAGCCTGAAACCGAAAACCGAAGGAGTGAAACACCCATGCCCTACTCTGAAATTCTTATCAAGCCGATGAGGGAAGACCTGACGCGCATAGGCATCGAAGAGACGCGGACGCCCGAGCAGGTCGAGGACGCTATAAAGAACACGAAGGGGACGCTGATGGTCGTCGTCAACTCGGTCTGCGGCTGCGCGGCCGGCAAGGCGCGGCCCGGCGTGGCGATGGCGATGGCGGGCGAGCCCCGCCCGGATCGCGCCGTCACGGTCTTCGCCGGCGCGGACGTAGAGGCTACGGCCCGCGCCCGCGAGCACTTCGCGCCCTACCCGCCCTCCTCGCCGCAGATAGCGCTCTTCAAGGACGGCCGCCTCGTCTTCATGCTCGAGCGCCACCAGATCGAGAACAGGCACGCCGAGGAGATAGCGCAGGAGCTCCGCCAAGCCTTCGAGCGGCACTGCGCGCCCGTCGGCGCCTAGAAGGCGGCAGGCAGAAAGCAGAGGGCAGACAGGGCGCCCCCATCCTGACTGCCTCTCTACCCTATGTCTCAACTCACACTCGACACACCGCTGGTCGCGCTGGACAAGTGCGGCGTGGAGCGCCTGGGCTCCGCGACGGCGCGGAAGCTAGCGCTGGCGGTCGCGCAGGTGTCGGGCAAGTCGGACGCCTCGGCCGTAGCGGTAGAAGACCTTTTGAACTACCTGCCGATGCGCTACGAGGACAGGTCGAACCTCGCGCGCATCGAAGATTTGCGCGACGGCGTGGAGGCTTCGCTGGAGCTTTACGTGCGCGTGTCCGGCGGCTTCCAGGTCGGGAAGAGCCGCGGGCCGAAGGCGCCGCCGCTCTTCATCTTCGAGGTCACGGCGGGCGACCCCGAGAAGACCGGGAAGCCCGTCGTCGTATGGTGGTTCGTCTCCGGGCGGCAGGCCGCCCGCATCGTCGCCTACTACCGCCAGCAGTTCGCGCGCGGCGCCCGCTTCGTGGCCTTCGGCAAGTGGGAGTGGGACGCGCGCCGCAACACCTTCGCGCTCCGCCTCGCGAAGCCCGACGAGTTGGAGATGCTGCCCGGTACCTTCACCCCGCCCGAGAACGCGCTCATACGAATCGCCTAGCAGGCCGAGACGGGCGCCGCCGACGGCGACGGCACGGGCGCGCCTGTCGAGGGCGTAGTTGACGAAGACGCCGTCGAGGAGGCCACCGACCCGGCTCTGGCGGCGATCCACGTAGGCCGGCGCGTCCCCGTCTATCGCAAGCTCGGCGAGTTCCGCACGAAGCGCCTGCGCGAGATTATGCACGCGCTGCTCGCGAGGCTCGACGACTCGGCCTTCAGGGAGACTCTCCCGCCCGAGCTGATAGAGCGGCAGCGGCTCGCGGCCCGCGCCGACGCCACGCGGCGCATACACTTTCCC
>DASPKR010000169.1:0-2581 GCA_035627975.1 Pyrinomonadaceae bacterium
AGCCGCCGCGAGTTGAGCACGTCGGGCAGGTTTGCGAGCGCGGATATGAGCGTCCCCGCGACGAAGCCGAACTGCACGGAGAGCGTGAGCCAGCCGGCCTGCGTCTCGTCGAGCCGCCACTCCGCGGAGATGGCCGGCGCGACCGCAGAGGCCGAGAACCAAAGCGACATCCCCAGCAGTTCCGCGAAGGCGAGCAGCGCGAGCGCCCGCCAGCGGCCGGGCGCTTTGGCAGCGTCGCCGGCTGCGTTCAAGACGGCAGCGCTCCCGTCAACGCCCACTCCCGCGGCTTCGCCCGTCTGAGAGCTGGCTGACCAGCAGCCCCGTCGTCACGCCCCACACGAGGTGCGCGGCAATCATCAGCGCGCTGCGTCGCGGCGGGTGCTCGGTCGCGGGCCGCAAAATCCCCGCCGCCGGGAGCCAGCCCAGGTAACTCCCCGCCCAGACGGCGAGGCCGAAGCCCGCGCCGGCGAGCGCGGGGTTTATTTTCGACCCGCCCGCGACCGCGCCGTAGAGCGCGCCGCACGCCGTCCCGTAGCCGAAGTGCGACGCCCACGTCGCAGCCTCGCGCTCCGTCTCCGTCATCTGCTCTTTGACGCCGGCCTCCTCGGCTATCTCCATCGTCACCGCGCGCGGCGGCAAAGGGTACTGCTCGTGCTCCGGCAACTGCTCGTGCATGAGCTTCATCGCCGCAGACATCGGCACGGTCGCCGCAAGCCCCGCGAGCGCGCCCGCGAGAATCCCGTTCATCGCTTCGCCCCTCCCCCTGTTAGTTGTCGCAAGCGTCCTATGATTTTAAACTAACCCCGCATGAGCGCAACGGGAGACGGCTGGCGCCGCGCGGCGCTGTGGGACGTGGACGGCACGCTCGTGGATTCGAGCGAGCTGCACTGGCTCTCCTGGCGCGAGGCGCTCGCGGCCGAGAGCTTCCCCATAACGCGCGGGCAGTTCGCGGCCACGTTCGGGCAGCGCAACGACGAGATTCTTCGCGGCTACTTTGGCGCCGGCCTCCCAGACGCGGAGGTGGCGCGCGTGGCCGAGGCGAAGGAGACGCTCTACCGCGGGCTCGTCCGCACGCGCGGCCTTGAGCTTCTGCCGGGCGTCGGCGCGTGGCTCGAAAGATTGAGGCGCGCGGGGTGGCTCCAGGCCGTGGCTTCTTCGGCGCCGCGCGCGAACCTCGAAGCCATTGCAGAGGCGCTCGGCGTGCGGGAATACTTTTCAGCCGTCGTGTCGGCCGAGGACGTGGAGCGCGGCAAGCCCGACCCGCAGGTCTTCCTCGCCGCGGCAGGCCGCCTCGGCGTAGAGCCCGGCGCGTGCGTGGTCGTCGAGGACGCGCCCGCGGGCACCGAGGCCGCGCGACGCGCCGGCATGCGCTCAATCGGCGTGCTATCCTCGCACACGCAGCTTCGCGCCGACGTGGTTGTGCGCACGCTCGAAGAGCTTGACGAAGACGCCTTCGAAAAACTTCTCGAAGGCGGGCGGGGGTGATGATGAAGGTGAGAAGAACGCTGTTCGTGGTGTCGGCGCTCGCGCTCCTGTGCGCCGCGGGCTGCGCGGGGGCGGGGCGTGGCGCGCAGTCGCAGGAGGGCGAAGCCGCGCGGAAGAGTGTTGAAGTCAAGGCGCCCGACCTCGCCCCTTACTTCAAAGGCAGGCCGGGGACTTTCGTCCTCTACGACCTGAAGAACGACCGCTACCTGCGCCACGACCCGAAGCGCGCCGCCGAGCGCTTCCCGCCCTTCTCGACCTTCAAAATCCCGAACTCGATAATCGGCCTCGAGACCGGCGTCATAAAGGACGCGGAGTTCGAGATGAAGTGGGACTCGGAGAAGTACCCGCCCTCGGGCGACACGGCGCCCTTCAACACGTGGTGGCAGGACCAGACTCTGCGCACGGCCTTCAAGCGCTCGGCCGTCTGGTACTACCGCGAGCTTGCGCTGATGGTCGGCGAGAAGAGGATGAAGGAGATGGTCTCGAAGCTCGGCTACGGGAACGAGGACATCTCGGGCGGCCTGGACCGCTTCTGGCTCGGCAGCACGCTCAAGATTTCCGCAGACGAGCAGGTCGAGTTCCTCAAGGCTTTCCACCAGGGGCGCCTGCCCGTCTCGGAGCGCTCGGTCGGGATCGTGAAAGAGATCATGGTCATAGAGGAGACGCCCGAATACAAGTTGAGCGGTAAGACCGGCGGCGGCCCTCTCGGCGAGCGCCGCTTCCTCGGCTGGCTCGTCGGCTTCCTCGAGACGAAAGACAACACGCACTTCTTCGCCATCCAGATCGAAGGCCCCACATACGTCTCCATACGCGACGAGCGCCTCCGCCTCACGAAGCAAATCCTCACCGACCTCGGGCTCATGAAGAAGGCGGGCGCCGGGCAGTAGCGATTGCCCGCCGCGGTCTTGCTACCGGCTACTGCCTGCCGCATCCCTTGTGTTAGTCTTTCAGCGCAAATTCAACCCACAGCAATCCGGGGGCGCGACTCTTTTATGAGCCTGATTGATTCCGTCCACGCGCGCGAGATTCTGGACTCGCGCGGGAACCCGACCGTCGAGGCCGAAGTTTATCTCGTAAGCGGCGAGGTGGGGCGCGC
>DASPKR010000170.1:0-5476 GCA_035627975.1 Pyrinomonadaceae bacterium
TGCGGCGCTCGGAGGTGACGGAGCGGCTCGAAAAGTTGGGCGCGAAGTTCATGGAAGGGCACGCGGCCGAGAACATGCTCAACTCGCCGCACGTCGTCGTCCGCTCGACCGCGGTGCGCGACGACAACCCGGAAGTGGTCGAGGCCCGCCGGCGCTCCGTCCCCGTCATCCCGCGCGCCGAGATGCTGGGCGAGCTGATGCGGCTCAAGCCCCACACCGTCGCCGTCGCCGGGTCGCACGGCAAGACGACGACGACCTCGATGATAGCCACGGTCCTCGCGCACGCGAATTTAGACCCGACGGTCGTAGTCGGCGGCGTCGTCGGGGCGATGGGCTCGAACGCGCGCCTGGGGAAGAGCGACCTGATGGTCGTCGAGGCGGACGAGAGCGACCGCTCGTTCCTGATGCTGACGCCGACGTTCGCAGTCGTCACGAACATTGACCGCGAGCACATGGATCACTACCCCGACATGATGGACGTGCGGAAGTGCTTCGCAGACTTCGTCAACAAGGTGCCGTTCTACGGCGCGTCCGTGCTCTGCCTCGACGACCCGCACGTGCAGGCCGTCATCCCCGAGGTCGTCCGCCGCCGCGTCACTTACGGATTGAGCGCGCAGGCCGACATCGCCGCGCGCGAGGTGCGCTACGACAAGCAGTTCGGCTCCACGTTCCAGGTGCGCCGCATGGGCGAGCCCGTCGGCGAAGTCTCTCTGCACGTGCCCGGGCTGCACAACATCTACAACGCGCTTGCGGCCATAGCCGTCGGGCTCGAATTGGAAGTGCCGTTCGCGACCGTAGCGAAGGCGCTCTCGGAGTTCGCGGGCGTCAACCGCCGCTTCCACCTCAAGGGCGAGGCGGCGGGCGTCATCGTCGTGGACGACTACGGCCACCACCCGACCGAGATTCGCGCCACCCTCGTCGCCGCGAAGCTCGGCTCGGCCGGGCGCCGCATGGTCGTCCTGTTCCAGCCGCACCGGTACTCGCGCACGCAGGACTTGATGGAGGAGTTCGCCCGCTCCTTCAACAACGCCGACGTTTTGATGGTCACGGACATCTACGCGGCGAGCGAAGACCCCATTGAGGGCGTCTCGGCCGAGGCGTTAGTCGAGGCCGTCCACCGCTTCGGCCACAAGGACGCGCGCCACGTCGGCTCCGTGGACGACGCCGCGCGCGCCCTGCTCGAAGAGGTCAGGGCGGGCGACATGGTGATTACGCTCGGCGCCGGCAACGTCTTCCGCGTGGGCGACCGGCTGGTCGAGCTTTTGAGGGAGAGGGAGGCCGCGGGCAAAGAGTGACGGAAGCGCGAGCCACGATCGGGGCCGAGCAGCGTGACTCTCTTGTTGAAGAGATCGCGCGCCGGGCGGGCGTGCGCGCGGAGCGCGGTCGTCGCTTCGCCGATCTGACCTCCTTGCGCGTCGGCGGCTCGATTGACTGGCTGCTGCTGCCCGAGACGGAAGAGCAGGCCGCGGCCGTCGTGGGCGCGCTCGAAGAGGCCGGGCTCGCGTGGCGCGTGCTCGGAGCGGGCAGCAACGTCCTGGCCGACGACCGCGAGCACCGCTACGTCGTCGTCTCTATGCGCGAGGTGAAGGGCGAGGCCCGATTCGGCGGCGAGCGCGTGTCGGTGAGCGCAGGGTTTTCGCTCCCGCGCCTCTGCGTCGAGGCCGCGCGCAAAGGGCTCGCCGGCATCGAGGGCCTGGGCGGGATACCCGGCACGGTCGGCGGTGCGCTCTGGATGAACGCGGGCGCCTACGGGCAGGAGATAGGGCAGGTGGTCGAGACCGTAAGGGTCGCGCGCGGCGGGCGGGTCGTCGAGGTGCCGGGGAGTGAGGTCAAGTGGGACTACCGCCACACCTCTTTCAAGGAGGGCGAGCTGCTGCTGGGCTGCACGCTCAAGCTAAGGTCTGACGACCCCGAGGCGATCAAGGCTCGGATGGAGGAGGCGAAGCAGAAGCGTTTCTCGACGCAGCCGCACGGCGCGCGCTCGGCCGGCTGCTTCTTCAAGAACCCGCCGGGGTCGGGCCAGAGCACGGGGAAGATGATTGACGAGATGGGAATGAAGGGCGAACGGCGCGGAGGCGCTCTGGTCTCACCCGTCCACGCCAACTTCATCGTCACCGAAGGCGAGGGCGCGCGCGCGGCAGACGCGCTCGCTATCGCCGAAGAGATACGCGAGCGCTTCCGCCGCGAGCACGGAGTCGAGCTCGAGTACGAGGTAGAGCTTTGGGGCGCCGACGGCGAGTTCAAGGACGAAAGGGAGTAGTCGGGTAGTTCAGATGAGGGAGCAGGTAATCACACCGAGGGGCGGGCGCGGGGCGGCGGCCGGCAGGGGCGCCAAAGGCGGCGCCTCTGCGTCGCAGCGCCCGGCCGCGCGCCGGCCGCGCGCGGCGGCGAAGCCTTCGCGCTCGAAGGGCCTCAACTGGAAGAGGGTGCTCGCCTTCGCGCCGCTCGCGCTCAAGCTCTTGCTCGCCGTCTCGTTCGGCGCGCTGGCCTTCGTGGGCTACCGCACGGCCGCCTCCGCCTCCTTCTTCAAGGTCAGGTCGGTGGACGTCGTCGGCGCCGAGCGCGCCTCGCGCGAAGAGATTCGGCAGGCCGTGCTCCGGCACTCTTCCGATGAGGGCGTCTGGCGCGCAGACCTCGAAGCCATCGGCCGAGACGTGCGCGCGCTGCCGTGGGTTCGCACGGCCGTCGTCACGCGCGTGCTGCCCGACGGGCTGCGCGTGCGCGTCGCCGAGCGCACGGGCGTCGTCATCGCCCGCACCTCTGGCGGCAAGCTCGCGTGGTTCGACGAGGAGGGCGTGATGCTCGGGCCGGCCTCGCCCGGCGAGCCGCACTTCTTCGTCCGCGGCCTTGAGGAGTCGCGCTCGGAAGAGGCCCGGCGCCACAACCGCGAGCGCGTCGCCGTCGCCCTCGACCTCTCGCGCGCGTGGGAGCGCGAAGGGCTAGCGCGCCGCGTGAGCGAAGTCAACCTCGCTGACTTGAACGACGTGCGCGTCCACCTCGCGGGCGACGACGCGAGGATACAAGTAATACTCGGCGGCGAGGACTACGCGCGCCGCTTCCGCCAGGCGCTCGAAAAGCTCGAAGAGGTCGGCCGCGCGCAGTCTGACGGCCAGTGCGTCACATACATCCTTATGACTAGGGGCCGCAGCGCCACCTTCGGCCGCCGGCCGTGCGCCGAGGTGAACGCCGTGGCGCCGCAGCCCGCCGCGCAGGCCGCTGCCGAGGGAGGCGCGACCGGAGATACGGCCGTCCCCTCATCAACCGAGCCCGCGCGCGGCGCCGTGCAGCGGGCCGAGAAGAAGCCCGAGAAGAAGTCGAAGCCGCGTGAGGGAACAGAGCAGAAGCCGCGGCAGGACGTGGCCTCGCGGCCGCGCCGGGTCGGATGAGGCGAACCTTGTCTGAAGTTGGAGGAGCGAGAGCTTAATGGCTAAACACGTGTCGCACACCGTCGGCCTCGACATAGGGACGAGCCGCGTCACCTGCATCATCGGCGAGCCGGGCGACGGCGGGCTCGTTGACGTGGTCGGCATAGGCGAGTCGGAGGCGCGCGGCCTGCGCAAAGGGGTGGTCGTTGACCCCGAGGCGGCGGTCGAGGCGATAACGCGCGCCGTCGAGGAGGCCGAGCGCATGAGCGGGCTCGAGGCCGAGGAGGTAGCCATAAACCTCTCCGGCTCACACATCACGAGCTTCAACGGCCAGGCCATCGTCGCCGTCTCCGGCCGCGAGCGCGAGCCCTCGCACGAGAACGGCCACGGCCGGCGCTCTTCCTACGGCGGCCACTCCTCCCACATGGTCGTGGCGGGGCGAGACCGCGAGATAACCCAGGACGACGTGCGCCGCGCAATCGAGTCGGCCAGCGCCATGCAGCTCGCCGCCGGGCGCGAGATCGTTGACCGCCTGCCGCAGGAGTTCATCGTTGACGACCAGGACGGCATCAACGACCCCGTCGGCATGATAGGGGCGCGCCTCGCCGTCAAAGTCCACGTCGTCACGAGCCCGGTGACTGCGCGCCAGAACGTCATCAACTCCGTCAACCGCGCCGGCCTCGTCGTCGGCGAGATGGTGCTCGAACAGCTCGCCGCGGCCGAGGCCGCGCTCACCG
The DNA here is from genome assembly GCA_035627975.1 of Pyrinomonadaceae bacterium. Taxonomy (GTDB): domain Bacteria; phylum Acidobacteriota; class Blastocatellia; order Pyrinomonadales; family Pyrinomonadaceae; genus QHXN01. The sequence goes on from DASPKR010000170.1 coordinate 4,103, forward strand.
ACGACGACAAGGAGTTCGGCTCCGCCCTCCTGGACATAGGCGCCGAGACCTCGGGCCTCGTGATCTACCAGCGCGGCGCCGTGCAGCACACGGCCGTCTTCGCCCTCGGCGGCTCGCACTTCACGAACGACATAGCCTTCGGGCTGCGCACGCCCATACCCGAGGCCGAAAAGATTAAGCGCAACCACGGCTGCGCGTGCAGCCTGAGCCTGTCTGAGTCGGAGCGCGGCGAGCTGGTCGAGGTGCCTTCGGTGGGCGGGCGCCCGCCGCGACAGCTCTCGCGCCAAATCCTTTGCGACATACTCCAGCCGCGCGCCGAGGAGGTGCTCTCGCACGTCGCCGACGAGATACGCGAGGCCGGTTGGGAGGGGCTGCTCTCAAGCGGCGTGGTGCTGACGGGCGGCGGCTCGCTCTTAAACGGCATGGTCGAGATCGCCGAGCAGGTCTTCGACGCGCCGGTGCGGCTCGGCTACCCGGAGCGCGACCGCTTCGGCGGGCTCATAGAGGACATACAGAGCCCGGCGTGGGCCGCCGCTTCGGGCCTGTGCCTGATGGCGCAGCGGGCCAAATCGGCGGAAATGCGGGCGTCGGCCGCGCGCGCGCAGGCGCAGGGCGGCTTCGGGGCGCTCGTCTCGAAATTTCGCAATCGTTTCGGTAGTATTTTCTGAGAAGATGTTGTATGCTGCCGCGCCAGCCGGCACAATATCTAGCCCTCAATATATTGTTGAGGTCGGCGCGCACAGCCCAAGATAACCGCTTGAGACCTTCGGGGCGGTCAAAAAGCTTCAGAAGGAGAGAGGAACTTGCAAACTATGACACCGGAAGGCCGTCCGCCGGGCAGCGGGATAAACATTTTCATTGATGACGACCCGCCGATCACCGGGGCTCGCATCAAGGTCATAGGCGTCGGCGGCGGCGGCGGCAACGCCGTCAACCGCATGATCGAGGCAGGCATAGAGGGCATAGAGTTCCTCGTCGCGAACACAGACCTTCAGGCCCTGAAGCGCTCGCGCGCGCCGATCAAAATCCAACTGGGCGGCAAACTCACGAAGGGCCTGGGCGCCGGCGCAAACCCAGACATCGGGCGCAACGCCGCGCTCGAAGACACCGAGAAGATAATCGAGGCGCTCGAAGGCGCCGACATGGTCTTCGTCACGACGGGCCTGGGCGGCGGGACGGGGACGGCCGCCCCAAGCCCCATCGCTTAAATAACGCTCTAACCAGTCCCACCATCAAGAAATTATGCCAGCTCAGGGTTTCAAAAGAGATCGTGGCAGGTCATGGTTGAAGATTGGGTTACCGGCATGGCTTCCCGCACAGGCACAGCCGGAACCGGCGGCGACTAACATGCGTTAAAGCGCGCAAGTATCCCCG
>DASPKR010000171.1:0-10171 GCA_035627975.1 Pyrinomonadaceae bacterium
GAGCCTCGGCGCCGAACTGCTCAACCTGCGCTTTCGGCCCCTCTGGCGTCGGATTATCGTCGCGGGCGGGTAGGCGCGCGACGCGGGAGCCAACAGTCCGCGCGCCGAAGCACACGCCCCGCCCACATGTGTCTCTCCCAACGTGCGCGCGTGTGGATATCCACATTGACCGCCGCCGCGCCGCGGGCGATTGTTCCCCTACGAGGAGGGCTGGCGATGAAAGACAGGAAAAACTTCCGCGTCGCAGCGCTCGCCTTCCTCTACGCCGTGGCCTTCGCCTCCGCGCTGAGGCGTGCGCCGACGCCGGAAGCCTTCAGGCGTGCCGAGGCGCGTGCCTCGCTCCCTGCCGCGGGGCAGACGGAAGGCGCGGGCGCTTGAGACTGGTCCAACACGCCCGATCTCGAGCGGTGGAAGAGCCGCAACAACGGCGAGGCGCTACCGTTTGACTACGGCGCGGTCTTGCCGTACCTGAAAGACCAGTGCCTCGTCTTAGACGAGCTCTCCGGCTACCGCGAGGCTTACGACGGCGGCGAAGGCCCGCCGATGAAGGATGGCGTCACGGCTTGGCAAGGCACTAGAATGCTCTGGCGCGCGGAGGCTCCGCCCGGCGCAGAGTTGCAGGCGAGCGGCGAGAAGATTTTCGCCGTCACGAAGACGAGCAGCAAAGTCCTAATCGAAGAGGTACGAGTGCCGCAGGGCGCGCGCTGAGAGCCTCCCGCTTATGTCAATCCTTATCGCAGAAGACAACGTCGCGCAGCGGCGCTACTTGAGAGAGCTGCTGGAGCGCGAGTTCGCAGAGCACTCGCCCGTGATAGAGGCCGCCGACGGCGACGAGGCCCTCAAGCTCGCTTTGAAGGAGCGGCCGCGCCTGTGCGTCTTCGACATACAGATGCCGCGCCTCTCTGGCGTCAAGGCGGCCCGTAGCGTGTGGCGCGAGTTCCCGCAGGCGCGCATCATCTTCTGGACTCAGTTCCCGCACGAAATTTACATAAACGAGATTCGCAAGATCGTGCGCTCCGTCGAGCCGCAGCCCGCATACGGCTTCATACACAAGAACAACCCCGAGTCGCGCTTCCTGCGCTTCGTCGCCGCCGTCCTCGAAGACGGGGCCGACATGATTGACCCCGCGTTCAAGGACTCCTTCAAGCGGCCGCTCCTCACCGAGTTCGAGGCCGAGGCGCTCTACTACCTCGCGCTGGGCCTGTCTAACTGGGCGATTGCGCGCAAGTGCTCTCTCTCCTTGCGCGGCGTCGAGAGCCGTCTCGCCACGCTCTACGAGAAGCTCTTCGTCTCCACGCCCGAAGGCACGCCGCACGAGGCTTACGACAAGCTTGCCTACAACATGCGCACGCGCGCCTTCTTCGAGGCGCTGCGCCGCGGCCTCATCAACTCCGACGAGTTGGAGAAAGCCTCCGGCGACCTCGAAGCCTGGATAGAGCGCGACCGCAGGCGATTCCTCAACGAGCCAAAGCATTGAGAAAGCGGAAGGCAAAGGGCGGAAGGCGGAAGGCGGAAGGCGGAAGGCGGTCAAGGCGCGCCGCGCTGCTGCCGACCGCCTTCTGCCTTCTGCTTACTGCCTTCTATCTCCTGCCTTCCCGCGCGCAGAACGAGACGACGGGCCTGCACCGCTGGGGCGCCGTCACACTCTTCCACGGGCTGCCGAGCGACCAGGTGCGCGCCGTCGCGCAAGGCGGCGACGGCGTGATGTGGTTCGGCACGGACGCGGGGCTCGCGCGCTACGACGGCCGCCGCATACAGACCGTGACGGGCGAGGGGCTCGCCGGCCGTCGCTTCCTCGCGCTGCGCTTCGACCGGGGCGGCGCGCTCTGGGCGGGGACGGACGACGGAGCGTTCGTGCGCGCGGCCGACTCCAACTCTTTCGTCGCCGTCAAGGGGACGAAGGGCAAGCAGGTGACGGCCGTCGCCGCGGGCGAGCCGGGCCGCGCACTGCTAGCGACCGCCGACGGCGTGGTCTTCGACGGCCGCCGCGAAGGCGCGGGCGGCGCGCCCTCGGCCGAGGCGTTGGGCGCGGGGCTCACTACCGCCACGGGCAAGGCTCAGCCGCTCGCCTTGACTAGCGTCGCGCGCGTCGGCGACTCCGTGCTCGTAGGGACGCGCGGCCGCGGCCTTATGACAATCGGCGCCGAAGGCGAGGCGAAGGAGGTCACGGGGCGGCCGCGCGCGTTCTTCGTGCGGGCGATTGAGCACGGCGAGGGCGGCTCGGTCGCCTTCGGCGCGGAGACTTCCGCCTCGGACGGCGGCGTCTTCCTCGCGGAGGGAGGCAAGCTCGCGCGCCCCTCGAAGCTCGCCGGCGCCACGGGCAACGTCACCGCGCTCGCGTTCGCGCCCGGAGGCGAGCTCTACGCCGGCACGGACGGCCGCGGCGTCTTCCGCTACCGGGCGGGGCAGCTCGTCGAGCACTTCACCTTCTCGGGGACGGCCGGGGGCTTGCGCTCCGACAGCGTCAACGCCGTCTTCGTTGACCGGGAGGGCGTCGTCTGGTTCGGCACTACGCGCGGCGTCTGCCGCTACGACCCGCGCGGCGTGCGCGCCGAGCAGCTCTCGGAGGAGACCGAGGGCAACTTCGTGCGCTCGCTCTACCGCACGCGCCGGGGCCGGATGCTGGCGGGGACGAACCGCGGCCTCTTCGTCGGCGAAGAGGGCGGCGGGGCGGCGCGCTGGAAAGCGGTCGAAGAGATGTCGGGCAAGACCGTCTATTCGATCTCGGAGGACGCGTCGGGCCGCGTGCTCGTCGGCACGGGCGTCGGCCTCTACGTCGGCCTGCAACCCGAGACGCGGGCCGGCGCGCCCGTCAGGTTCGCGCCCGAGGAGAAGGCGAAGCCGGAAGACAAGTCGGCCGCAGAGCCGACCGAGGAGAAGGCCGGCGCGGCGCCGCAGCCGAAGGGCGAAGCTGGCGAAGGCGCAGCCGCCGAGCCGAAGGCCGCCGGCTCGGCTGAGACCGGCGAGGCCGCGAAAGAGAAGGGCGAGGCGGGCGCAGAGAAGGACGAGAGGGCGGCCGTCAGGAAGTCGGCCGAGCCGGCGCTGAGCGGGAGCGTGCGCGCGATAGCCTCTTTCGGCGGCGCCGTCTTCGTCGCGACCTACGGGCGCGGCGTCGAGCGCTTCGACGGCCCCGGCCGCCGCGCCCTCGTATGGCCCCGGCAGGGCGAGGACGCGCGCGGCCGCGAGGTCATAAGCCTTTTCGCGGACTCGGCGCGCGAACGTCTCTGGGTGGGGACGGCCAACGCGGGCGCGTTCTACTTCGACGGGAGCGAGGTCAAACAGGAGCCGGCGCTCGGGCAGCTCGCGGCGAGCACGGTCTGGGGCTTCGGCGGGGGCTCGGACGGCTGGCTCTGGGTCGCTACGAACCGCGGCCTCTACGCCTTCCGAGAAGGCGGCGGGTTGGTGGAGGTCGCGCCCGGCGTTGACGCGCGCGGCGTCGTCGCCATCCCGCGCGAAGGCACGCAGGGCGCGCCGGGCGCTTGGTGCGCCACCGCGGGGCTCGGCGTCCTAAAGGTCGCGCTCGACCCTGAGTTCGGCGCCGTCAAGTCGCGTCTAGACACCGAGCACGGCCTGCCTACGCAGAGCGCATTCGCCGTGCTGCCCGCGGACGGCGAGGGCGACGTGAGCCGCGCTTCGCTCCTAATAGGCACGACGCGCGGCCTCGTCCGCTACGAGCCGGGCAGCCTCCCGCCCGTGCTAAAGCTCACGCGCGTCACGGCCTCGCGCGCGTACCAGCCCGAGGAGCTGCGGGGCGGCCCCCTGCGGCTCGAATACCCGCAGGACGGGCTCGTGCTCGACGTGTCTGCGAACGCCTCGCGCACCTTCCCCGAGCAGTTCCAGTACGCCTTCGTGCTGCGCGACTCGGAGGGGCGCGCAATCAAGCGCAAGCTCTCGCACGACTCGCAGTTCCAGGCCGACTCGCTCGCGGCCGGCACCTACCGCGTCACGGCCCGCGCTTACTCTTTAGACCTAGTGCCTTCCGACCCCCTTGAGCTTGAATTCACCGTCGCGCGAGCGCCGTTCCCGCGAACGATACTCCTGCTCTCGGTGCTCTTAGCGCTCGCGCTAGTCGCGCTCCTGTGGGCCTACTTCCAGCACCGCAGGGTCGTGCGCAGCCGCGAGGAGCTGCGCGAGGCCAACAGCCAGCTCGCAGCCGCGCGCATGCAGCTCGCGAACGAGGCCGAGTCCGAGCGCCGGCGCATCGCGCACGACCTCCACGACCAGACGCTCGCAGACCTCCGCCGCCTGCTCCTACTGACCGACGAGATGCAGGAGCAACAGCAGGGCGCCGTCGCCGCGCCGCCCGCGCTCCCGCCCGCGGCGGCGGCCGCGGCCACGACGACGAAGGCGGCCGGCCCCTCGGCCCTGCGCGCCGAGATAGAGTCCATCTCGCAGGAGATTCGCCGCATCTGCGAAGACCTCTCGCCCTCGGTCTTGGAGAACGTAGGCTTCGCGGCGGCGCTGGAGTTCGCGCTCGCCTCCGCTCTGGCGCAGCTCCCGCCCGACTGCAAGTTCTCCTACGACTTCGCGTGCGACGAGAACCTTGAAGAGCGGCTGCGCTTCGCGCCCGGCGTGCAGATGCAGATTTACCGGATAGTGCAGGAGGCCGTGAGCAACGTCTGCCGCCACGCCGGGGCTACGCGCGTCGAGATGAGCGTGCATCTCGACGGCGCGGGCGACTTCACGCTCACGCTCGCCGACGACGGGCGCGGCTTCGAGCCGGCCGGCCGGAAGTCGCAGCCGACGGGCGGCCGCGGCCTCGCCGGCATAAAGGCCCGCGCCGCCCTCATCGAGGCCGAAGTAAACTGGTCGAGGCGCCCCGAGCACGAAGGCGGCGGCACCGTCTTCACCCTCCGCAAACGCGCGGCGAAAGGCGCGGAGGGTTGACGACAGCAGCGTTGTCGTCAACCCTCCCTCCTTAACCCGAAATCCTAAGCCGCCTCGCCGCCTTCGGGGCCGTAGAAGACGACCCACACGACTAAGTCGTCGGTAAAGTTCTCGAACCTGTGCTCGACGCCGGCCGGCACGAAGAGCACGTCGCCGGGCGCGAACTCCGCGCGCGCGCCGCCGTTTAAGAACTCGCCGCGCCCCTCGACGACGACGTAAAGCTCGTCGCGCGTGTGCGGCCCCTGCGCGTCAAGGCCCCTGGGCGCGTAAATCTCGACGACCAGGCTGCCGTGCTCAAGGACTGCCGCGAACCTCTCGCCGCCCGGCCCCGGCAGGCGCGCGAGCGCCTCCGCTACCGAGACCCTGCGCCTCCCGCCGGCCCCGTGCGTGGGCGCTCCGCCGCCGGTTTCTTCCATCATTTTTCGCCTCACCTCCCTAGATTTGCGCCCGCGGCTTGGAAACGGGGCGGGATTGGCAGTTTTCTGTCGGTGTAAAAATACCGTTGTGGCGGTTACGGTTTTGGTTTACCCTGTCGGCCGGCAAATAACAACTTAAGGAGTCGGACATGCTCTTTCGTAAGCGCCCCGCAGTCGTCCTCGGGCTGCTGCTCATGGCACTATCGGCCTTCGCGCTGACGCCCTCGAGCGCCTCGGTGCAAGACCGCCAGCCTTCGGCAGCGCAGCAGCCGACCAACCGCCCGCCGACCATCACGCTCCAATCGGACTCGCAGGTGGTCACGCTCTGCCCCGAGTCAGAGAGCCTGTCGAGCCCGCGCGTGCGCCTCAAGGCAGAGGGCGTGAGCCCGGACGGCAACCCGCTGCGCTACCGCTGGAACGTCTCGGGCGGCAGGTTGGAGGGCGACGGCACCGACGTCGTTTGGGACTTGTCGGGCGCGCAGCCCGGCGTCTATACGGCCAACGTCACGGTCGAGAGCGGCCCGTCGGGCGCAGACCCGCTCTGCACGGCCTTCACCTCGACGAAGGTGGTCGTGAGAACCTGCCCGCCGCCGCGCCCCGTATGCCCGAACGTCTCGATCTACTGCCCCGACATCGCGCAGGCCGGCGCCCCCGTCACGTTCACCGCCTCCATCAGCGGCGGCACGCCCGGCATCACGCCCACGTACAACTGGAGAGTCTCCGCCGGCACGATCCTGACTGGTCAGGGGACGCCCACCATCACGGTTGACACGGCCGGCCTCGCGGGCCAGCCCATCAGCGCGACCGTCGAGGTGATGGGCTACAACCTGGAGTGCCGTGCCTCCTGTCAAAGCTCTGTGCCGTCGCCGCCCAACCCGACGCGCACGGACGAGTTCGGCGAGATTCAGCGCGACGACGAGAAGGCCCGCCTCGACCTCTTCGCAATCGAGCTACAGAACAGCCCCGGCGCGCAAGGCTATATCATCGCCTACGGCGGCCGCCGCACGCGCTACGGCGACGGCAACAAGCGCGCCCAGCGCGCCCGCGACTACCTCGTCAACACCCGCGGCATCAGCTCCGACCGCATCGTGACCGTTGACGGCGGTCAGCGCGAGACGGGCTCCACGGAGCTCTGGATCGTCCCGCCGGGCGCGACGCCCCCGCGGCCGAGGTATTAGCAAAGCACGGCTAACAATGAAAGGCTCGCCGACCCGAGGAGGTCGGCGAGCCTTTTAACTTATTTCCACCTTGCCTTACCTCACCGGCAAGTCGCCGCCCTCGTCGAGGACTTCCGGCCAAACTTCCCGCCCCGCGCCGTCGTCCCCGTCGGCCTCGCCCGCGAGGCGGACGCGCAACGCCCAGGCGGGGAGTGGTATTTCGGAGAGCCTAAAACGGCGCGCAGCCGCCGCAATATCCCTTTACCCGCGTCCGTCCGTACCGCGTTAACAGAGCACAGGCGGCGACAAGGTGCGGAGAGACTAAAGGCAGGCTCCGCATATCAGAATAACAACCTTGTCTTTGCCATGCGCGACGGCCGGCCCGTTCTGTTGCGCACGCTGGACAGGTTGCATTTCAAGCCGACTTTGAAGCGCGCCAAGCTGCCAGAGACGATCCGTCTGTACGACCTGCGCCACACCTGCGCGACACTTCTCCTATCGGCGGGCGAGCATCCGAAGGTAGTCAGCGAAAGGCTGGGACACACCAGTATCACGCTCACGCTGGACGTTTACAGTCACGTGCTGCCGACTATGCAGGAGGCGGCGTCACAAAAAATGGAGGGCATCTTGTTCGGCAGTAAGGTGAGATGAATTTCCGCCAATTCAACATTACAGCGCGATTTCACCGGTAATAAATAACGCCGAGCGAAATAAAGCCTAGCAATCTATTATCAGTAGATTGATAGGCTTTTAAAGCGTTTCTGTAGCGGCTAAACTTTGAAAGCCACCTCCGTTTAGCTCTTATCAATTCCACACTTGAGTTATTTTGTGGAATAGGTAGCTACTACGGATTTACACTACACGCGTCTTGTGCCTAGCAACGCCACTTAGAACTCAGGCCGTCAGGAGGTCGAACTCGGCCCTCACCACGGGGTAGCACTCGCAGGCGTATTGCTCCAGCCCTTCCCTGTCTATGATCTTGATGTGGCCCCGCCGGTAGCTGATGTAGCCTTCGGCCTGGAGGCTGACCGCGGCCTCGGTGACGCCCGGGCGCCTGACTCCAAGCATCAGCGCGAGGAACTCGTGCGTGAACGGCAGGTCTTCACACCGGCAGCGGTCTTGGCTCATCAATATCCAGCGCGCCAGCCGCTCCGCCAGCGTGTGCAGGCGGTTGCAGGCGGCGACCTGCGAGGTCTGCAACAGCAGCCCCTGCGTGTAGCGCAGGAGGAGGTCGTGTAGCGCCCCGCCGCGCTTGAACTCCTCGCGCAGCGCCCCGACCTTCACCCGCGACCCGCCGTCAGGGTACTGGACCATCGCCTCGTGCGGGGAGATGTCCACGCCTAAGACCGCCGAGATGCCGGCCACGCCCTCGAAGCCGACGACGCCGACCTCGACCGACTCGCCCGCGGCCGTGTGCGAGATCAGAGAGACCATCGCGCGGTGCGGGAAGTAGACGTGCCCTATGGGCTCGCCGGCTTCGTGCAGGATTTGGCTGTGGCGCAGCTCGACCGGCTCCAGGTGTGGCCGGAAGCGTTCGTAGTCTTCGGGCGGCAAGCGGGAGAGGATGTGGTTTTTGCTAAGCGGGCGAGGTTCATTCTGCATCGGGCTTCTCCAGAGTTTCCGGTCGCGCGTGTGAACGCGAGTTGACGGCACGAGGAGAAGGCTGTATAGGCCCGTCCCGATGTCGAATGTTTGGTTGTCAAAAGATCAGCGGGCAAGCTGTATGAGAGGAGTATACACCCCCCCCTACAAAATTGATACCCAGCGGCCGTACGCTACAGACTATGATACGGCATCGGATTGTGGGAGAAGCGCATAACACTGGCGGACGTTACGGCGGATCGAGTAACAAGTTTACAAGCTCAACCAGTTCTTCCATGATCATTGGCTTAGTCACGGCCTCGTTAGCCCCGGCCTCCCTCGCCCTTTCGAGTTGTTCTGCCCCGTATGCGGTCAGGGCAATTATTGGCAGGTTGGCGAATTGTTCTGTCGCCCTCAGTTCTCGAATCATGCCGAAGCCGTCCAGGTTCGGCATATTCATATCGGTGATGATTAAATCAGGCTCATCCATCTTCGCCTGATATAGCCCCTCGCCCCCGTCCGCCGCCAGGAAGACCGTATAGCCCGCGTTTTTCAAATACAGGTGCACTAAGTCGCGGGTGTCAGTGGTGTCGTCAACGACAAGGATTTTCTTGGACAAGCTACTCCCTTATAGTTATGACGAGTGTTCCTTCACTTTTAGCGCCGTCCACAGCAAAACTCAACCCTTATTTGAGGCAGTGCATAATTCCACTGAAAGGTTCCTTCGTGGAATGAGCGACTAGTCGCTCGTGTCGTCGTGCGCGAGCGATGAGGACAGTTCGCGGTAGGCGTCGGCCTGGGCTAACAGGTCTTTGGCCTTCTGTTCGACTGCCTGGACAGCATCGGCACCTGCGGCCCAGCGAAGCGGAGGCTCATCCTGACTCGCAAGCCGGATGAGCGCCTTGGCGAGCTTGGCGGGGTCACCGCCCTGCAAGCCGTTCATTCCTTTCCAGGCGGTAACGGTCTGCCTAGTTTTCTCGGCGTAGTCGTCTATCGAGGGTTCGGGGTACTTCGTTGACTCCTCCGTGAGCAACTCGGTGCGGAAGAAGCCCGGCTCGACGATCATCGTGCGGATGCCGAACGGCGCGACCTCGGGGGCGAGCGCCTCCATCCAGCCCTCGACGCCGAACTTCGACGCGCAGTAAGCGGAAACGAACTCCTGCCCGACAACCCCGGCGAGCGAGGAAATTGTAATGACGAGCCCCGAGCGCCGGGCGCGCATGACGGGTAGCGCGGCGCGGGTGACGTTCACCGGGCCGAACAGGTTGGTCTCGACCTGCGCCCGGAAGTCATCGGGGCTGATCTCCTCGAAGAACCCGGCGTAGAAGTTGCCGGCGTTGTTTACAAGCACATCAATGCGGCCAAATCGGTCAACAGCAGCCTTAACCGCAGCTTCGGCGTCGGAAGGGTCGGTAACGTCCAGCTTCACAACTAACAAGTCCGCGGATTCTCCAACCGCCTGTGCCACCTTGTCAGTATTGCGACCCGTAGCGACCACCTTGTGGCCTGCGGCCAAAGCAGCCTTAGCAATATCGACACCCATACCGCGCCCTGCGCCTGTAATAAACCAAACTTTGCTCATATTTGTACCCCTTTCCTTGCAACCTTATCAGATTTCAACTCAACAAGCGTTACCGGCAACAAATCCCCACTGTAAAGTCCAATGTGTTATTCCACAAAAAGGTTCTTTTGTGGAATTCAGGCGCTTCACATCTTACGACACTTTATTACCCTTGATCTGAACAAACTATAGCAATGTGTGCTGCGGTAATCTGTCGCTTTGAAGTTGGCACACTATAGGCACACAAAACGGGAAAGGGCAGCCGCGTGGCTGCCCTTAACTTATTGAAACTATTAATGCACCCGGCATGACTCGAACATGCGACCTTCTGATTCGTAGTCAGACGCTCTATCCAACTGAGCTACGGGTGCGAATTGTTGTCGGAAAGAAGTTTACGGGCGGGCCTGTTGAGTGTCAAGCGGGTGTGTCATCGGGCTAAGGGCTCACCGCGCGAAGTAGCCGGGGCGGGAGCGGGCTATGGCGTCGGGGCGCGTGACTTGGACGCTTATGGCGCGCCACTTGCCGTCGCGCCGGCCCGTGTTCGACGACTGGTATGTGATGCTGTAGAG
>DASPKR010000172.1:0-3849 GCA_035627975.1 Pyrinomonadaceae bacterium
CTTCGCCTCGATGGCCTCGTAGAGCCGCTGCCGCTCCGTCTCGTCCGCGGTCTGGCGGTAGGCGAGCAGCAGTTCTTTGAGCGCGGCCAGGTCGCGGTAGAGTCCGGCGTCTTCGACCGGGGGCGTCAGGTAAGAGATCAGTTCGGCGTAAGAGCGGCGGCGCGCGATCGAGCCTTCCGAAGGGTTGTTGACGCTGTAGAGGTAGAGGTGCGGCAGCTCGCCGATCAGACGGTCGGGCCAGCACCCTTCCGAAAGTCCGACCTGCTTGCCCGGCATGAACTCCAGCGCGCCGTGCGTGCCGACGTGGACGACCGCGTCCGCCCGGAAGACCTTTTCCAGATAGGTGTAGAGCGCCGCGAAGCCGTGGTGCGGCGCTCCGCCGCGCGACATCAGCAGGCGCATGGGGTCGCCCTCGTAGCCGAAGGTCGGCTGCACGGCGACCAGCACGTTCCCCAGGCGCACGCCCTGAATCAGAAGCTCTCTGCCGAACGTGTTTATCTTACCGGGCGCCGCGCCCCACTCCTTCTCAATCTCCGAAACGAAGGGGCAGAGCCTTCTGTACTCTTCGACGCTCATCCGGTATGCGACGTTCGCGACAGAACCGAAGCTCTCGGAGTTGCCGCCCAGCATCAGCTCTCGCAGCTCGTCGGCGCCCGCGGGCAGCTTGACCGCGTAGCCCTCCGACTTGAGCCGGCGCAGCGTCTCGAAGACGCTCGGGAAAACGTCCAGGTCGGCGGCCGTGCCGATGTTGCCCTTGTTGGGCGGGAAGCAGAAGAGGACGAGCGCGAGCTTTATCTCGCCGCGAGGGGCCGACTGTAGCCTGTTCCATCGGCGCAGGCGGCGCGCGACGCGGCGGCAGCGCTCCTCTATCGCGACTGGCTCGGGGCCGCCCGCAGGCATTCCGCCATAGACGAATGGCTCGGTCGCGCCGTCAATCTCGGGGATGGCGACCTGCATCCCGGCCTGAACGGGGTTCAGGCCCGTCCACGAATCCTGCCACGCCTCGACGGTCTGCGTGTCAAGGCTGACGGCGGAGCGCAGCGGCCGGTTCAGGCCGCGGAGGAAGTTGACGGCGGCCTCGCTATCGTTCATCGCCGGCCCGCCCACGAAGCTGAAGCCCGTGAGCGAGACTATCTGGCTCACGCGCGAGCGCTTCGCTCCCCTCTCGACGGCAGCCCTCTCGTCATCCCTCCCTCCCGCGGCTTCGACGAAGAACTGCTCGCACGCGTCGCGGTTGTCCATGAAGGTCGAGATGACGGGCAGCACAGTCAGGCCCTCGCGCTCGACGGCGCGGATGAGCGCGTCGTAGTGCCTGCGCGAGTCGCTCACGACGTGCGTGCGCATGAGCAGCAGGCCGATTGTGTTTGAGGGGTCGAGCGCGGGCGTCTTCTGCCGGCGCGCGCGGCGGTCGTGCCACGCGCGGTACGACTCGAACGACTCGAAGACCGAGGGCGCGTCCGGGTGGTACGCGCCCACGGCCGGGACGGACTCGGGCGGCGGAACCGCGACGCGCGCGAGGCGTGCGCCCGCCCCGTAGTGCTTCAGGGCGTAGAGGAGCATCGAGCGGACGTTCGCGGGTGTGGGCTGTAGGAAGTAGCAGAAGAGTTGCAGGTAGTGCTTCGCGTCGCCGAGCCGCCCGGCGCCCGGCACGAGCCGGAGCAGCGCCGGCATGCGCTCGACGAGTTTGAGGTACTGCGTGTGCCGCGAGCCGCGGCCGAGCGGCCGCGCCTGTCTGCCCATCCAGCCGCCGACACCCTTGAGCAGCCGCCGCGCCCGCCCATCCTCTTCCCCTTGCGCCCGGCTCCCGCCGAAACTCAGTCGCCCCATCCTCGTCAGCCGCATCAACTCCGGCATGCAGTTGATGACGATGACGGCCCTGCCGTCCCCGCCTTCGTGCCTGAGCAGCCGAATGAGGCGCGAGGCGTTCTCGCCGTCAGTCACGTGCGTGACGAAGACCACGGACGACTCGCCGAGCTCGCGCTCTATTGCCCCCCACTCTTCCGCGGCGAGCGGCGCGCCGAGGTTGTGAGCCGCCACGCGTAGGCCCAGCGAGTGCCGGCGGTTAATCTCGCCTTCCGCCTGCCTGAGCGGCGCCAGCAAACTCGTCCCGACGTATAGGAAGGTGACTTTCATCTCGCGCTGAGCCTTCAGGCGATCCCCTCGACGCGGTCTTCGAGCAGGGAGAAGATTTCGCGCAGGCGCTCGACGACGGCCGCCTCCGCCTCCCAGAACCCGCGCCCCTCGGCTTCCAGGAGCCGCGCGACGAGCGAGCGGGCCGAGTGCGGGTTCAGGCGGCTCAGGCGCTCGATCATCCCTTCGTCTAAGACGAAGGTGCGCGCGACCTCCTCATAGACCCAGTCGTCCACGGCGTCTGTCGTAGCGCTCCAGCCGAAGGTGTTCGTGACGTGGCTCTCGATCTCGGCGACGCCGCGGAAGCCGTGACTTAACATCCCCTCGTACCACTTCGGGTTCAAGGTCTTGGCGCGCGTCTCAAGGCGCACCATCTCGGGGAGCGAGCGGACGCGGGCGTCCCGCGAGAGGGCGTCGGAGAGATAGACCGCCGGGCGGGCTTGCGCCTCGCGCTCGACGGCGTTCGTGACGCCGCCGAGGTACTCGAAGTAGTGGTCAACGTCCGTGATGCCTATCTCGAACGAGTCAACGTTCTGGTAGGTCGCCTCGACGCGCGAGAGCGCGCGTGAAAGCGCGGCGCGCGCCTCGCGCCCCTCGACCGCGCGCCCGTCGCGCCCGCGCCCGTAGGCGAAGCACTTGCGCGTCATGAAGAGGTCGCCGAGCGCGCCCGAGTGCTCCCACTGCGAATCCATCACCATGAAGTTGACGTTCGCGCCGTAGCTGCCCGGCGCGTTCGAGAAGACGCGAAGCGCCGCCTCCTCGAAGCCGACGCCCCCGGCCGCCGATTCGGCCAGAACGTTGGCGCGCACGTAGTTCTGCTCCGGCGGCTCATCGAGCGAGGCGACCGAGCGCACGGCCTTGTCGAGCAGGAGCATCGTCGCGCCGAAGAGGTCGCGGAATATGCCCGAGACGGTCATCACAACGTCTATGCGCGGGCGGCCGAGCCGTTCGAGCGGTATGGGCTCGACTTCGGTCACGCGCCCGAGCGAGTCGCGCACGGGCCGGACGCCCAACAGCCAGAGCGCCTGCGCGACGCCCTCGCCCTGCGTCTTGATGTTGTCGAGGCCCCAGAGCACCAGCGCCATCGCGCGCGGCAGGCGGCCGTGCTCGGAGCGGTGGCGCTCGAGCAGACTTTTGACGACGCGCTCGGCGCGCGCGTAGGCCGAGTGCGAGGGGACTGTGTAAGGGTTGACGGCGTGAGTGTTCCTGCCCGTCGGGAGTATGGAAGGGTTTTGGACTATGTCCGCGCCGGGGCCGGGCTCGACGTACTCGCCGCGCAGCGCGAGCACTAGGCCGTCAAGCTCGCCGCTCCCTTTCAGCCCTTCCAGAACCTTAGTGAGCAGCCCGAAGACTTTCGCCGACTCGGCGGCGGGGACTCGCGCCGCGGATTCGAGACGGCGGGCCGCGGCGGCAGCTCCTTCATCAAGAAAGACCGAGACGGCCTCGCGCACGACCGCCTCGACGCGCTCGCGCCTGAGCAGGCCGCCCTCGTCGCGCGCGCGGAGCAGCTCCTCGTAAGCGCCCAGCCTGAGCCCTTCGGCGACGAGGTCGGGCAGGGCTCGCGCGCCAAGCTCCGGCCGGTCGAAGGAGGCGACCATGCGCAGTAGGTCTGCGCACTCGTCCGCGCCGGGCGCGCGGCCGAAGACGTGAAGGCCCGTCGGTATCAGCCGCCGCTCGACCTCCAAGACCTGCTCGTAGAGCTCGAGCACGCGCCGGTCG
>DASPKR010000173.1:0-5823 GCA_035627975.1 Pyrinomonadaceae bacterium
TGCCCTGAGCCGCTCGGCGAAGCGCGCCTCGGGGCTCTCGACCGAGGGGGCCGGCACAGGCGTCACGGCCGGGAAGGGAGTCGCCTGCGGCAGCACGCCTGCTAGCTTTGCTCGCCCTCTGCGCTCGAACATCATCCCAACGAAGAAGGCGAACGCGACCGCGGCCGCAACGAGGAAGAGCACGGCGACGGCTCGAAGCGCCCCGCCCGAGCGCTTCGCTGCGGGCGCGACGTTTGATGTGGCGCCGCCGTTCTGTGATGTCCCGACGGCGCCGCTTTCGTGCTTGACTGCCGCGGCGTCGTTGAAGGGTCTGCGAAGTGTGGGAGGCGATGCGGATGCCGCGTGGGCCGCGCGCGCTGCGTCGAGCGACGGGCGCTCGCGTATGAGCGTCGCCTCCTCGTCGTGCGAGCCCTCGCCCGCGCCGCCGACGCGGACCAGCACGGCCGTCAAATTGTCCTCGGCGCCGCGCTCGAAGCAGAGCCGCTTCATCTCGGCGCACGCCTCTTCCAAGTCGGGGACGCTCTGGAGGAGGCCGGCAAGCTCGTCGTCCGCGATGTGGCGCGTGATGCCGTCGGAGCAGAGCAGGAAGGTCGTGCCGCTCCCGAAGTCGAAGGTGCGGAGGTCAACCTCTACGGAGCTTTCGGCGCCGAGCGCGCGGCTGATGACGTTACGGCTCGGGTGGTTGGCGGCCTGCTCGGGCGTCATGCGCCCTGCGCGCACCTCCTCCTCGACGACGGAGTGGTCTTCGGTTTCCCGCCGCAGCGTCCCGTCGGGCGTGAGGCTGTAGAGTCGCGAGTCGCCGACGTGGCCCACGGTCGCGCGCAGGCCGTCCACGTGGAGCGCGACAATCGTCGTCGCCATCATGGAGAGCTGAGGCTGCTCGCGCGACTGGCGGTAAATCTGGTCGTTGGCGCGCTGAATCGCAATCTCCATCAGGTCTTCGGCGTCCTCGCCCGCGGCGTGCCCGTCGAATGCCTGCTGAAGAATCTCTATGGCTGCCTTCGAGGCGACCTCGCCTGCCTCGGCGCCGCCCACGCCGTCGGCCACGGCGAATATGCTGTGCGCGGGGTCGCACAGCATCGAGTCCTCGTTGAGCGGCCGCCGCTCGTTCAGGCCGCGGTCGGTGACGGTCGCCGTCTCGACGCGCACTCCCGTGGGGTTTTCTGTCATTGAACCGCCTCCGGTATTCGTGGCTCATCCTCGGCGGCGGCCCGCAAGGGCGTGAACCGTGCCGCGGGCCGCGCGGCCGCCTCGGCGTCGCTCGCGTTGCGGTGCGAGAACGCGAGCAGCATCCCGAGCATGGCGAAGCTTGTGATGAGGCTGAAACCCCCGTGGCTTACGAAGGGGAGCGTGATGCCCGTCATGGGGAGGGCGCGGGTCGTGCCGCCGATGTTGACTAGCGCCTGGAAGCCCATGAAGGCCGTGAGGCCCGCCGCGCAGAGCTTCGTGAACATGTCGCGCGCCTCGATGGAGGTGCGCACCCCGGCGTTGACGAAGACGAGCAGGGCGAGGAAGACGACGGCGCCGCCCAAGAGCCCCAACTCTTCGCCGATGGCTGCGTAGATGTAGTCGGAGTCGGCGACGGGGATGACTTCTG
Organism: Pyrinomonadaceae bacterium; assembly: GCA_035627975.1. Lineage (GTDB taxonomy): Bacteria > Acidobacteriota > Blastocatellia > Pyrinomonadales > Pyrinomonadaceae > QHXN01. The sequence continues at coordinate 1,598 of DASPKR010000173.1, forward strand.
CGAAGCCGAGCCCGAGGCCCCGGCCGCTCACGCCGCCCGCGGAGATGCCGAAGGTGGCCTGAGAAGGCTGGAAGGCGATGCGGTCGAACCAGACGTCAACGTTGACGGTCTTCTGCATCGCGGGGCTCTCCTCGGCCAGCTCGCGCATGCGCGGGTTCTCCTTGAGCGCGTCCTCGTAGTCGCCCTTCCACCACTCAACGTCCGGCGAAGGCGGGGCGAAGCCGTCGAGCCAGAGGTGGAAGCGCTGCTTGATGCGGTCGGGGAGAATAGCGCGCACGGGCGCCGCGACGGTCGAGAGCGTCGGCACCTTCTCCTGCACCTGCGGCGGCAGCGCGCCCACGACGAGGATGACGACGACGAGCACGAGCGAGCCCACGAAGACGAGGAGCTGCGGCCAGCGCCGAACGGCGACGAGGTAGAGCGTCGCGTATGCGCCGCTGAAGACGAGCATCTGCCCGAAGTCCTTCAGCGCGAAGAAGGGTATGAAGGGGATGAGCCCCATTATGACGAGCGGCACGATGTTCCGGGCCCGCGGCATCCCCCAGTAGGTGCGCGCGAGCTCTCGGTAGTGGGCCGTCAGAATGCCCGCGAAGCCGACGAGGAAGGGAATTTTCGAGGGCTCCCACGGCGTCATCTCGCCGAGGAACTTGCCCGCGCTCGACCAGAGCACCGCCGCCGCCAGAGGGACGAGCGTGACGAGCACGATGACGAAGCTGTGGCGCTGTAGCCAGTTCAGGTACTTATCCTGCGTGCAGAGCCAATACGCCGCGGCCATCGCCAGGAAGGCGAAGAGCGGAATCCACGTAAAAGACGACGTGAGCGCCCGGCCAACGGAGACCTGCGCGCGGCGCGTTATCTGCGGTGTGGCCTGCGGCTGCGGCGCAGTCGCCTCTAGGCCCATCAGCTTCTTCTTGTCGGCGTCGTAGTACTGCGCGATGTAGCGCATGCGCTGCACCTGCGTCTTCTCGGCGCGCGCCTGGGCCGTGTTGCCGGAGCCGTACTCGGGGTCGCTGTAGAGGCGGTACTGCACGAGCTGGCCGACGGAGAAGAGCAGAATCGCCGTCGTGTAGAGCGCCCAACTCCCCCGGAAGCGCATCGCGCGCGAGAGCCAGAACAGTAGGCCGATGATGGGGACGTAGAGCAGGAGGTCGCGCGCGGCCCCCACGGTCGAAGGCTCGTAGCCGCGCAGCAGCGCCGACTGATAGACGGCCATGTAGCCGACTATCTCGAAGCCGACTATCAGGAGCAGAAGCAGTAGGTGAGTAGAAGCCCTGTTTTTCATGTTCCCTTGTTCGATGGCTTTGCTAACGCCCCGTGGTCGCCCCGTCGCGCTGCCGAGCGACCGGGCGCGCGGGCTGCTGCTGCGGAGAAGCGGCCGGGCGGGCCGGCTGCTGCCTGCGCCCGCCGGGCTGGCTCTGTTGCTGCTGCGGCTGCTGCCCCGGCTGTTGTGCCGGGGCGGCGGCGCCGAGCAAGCCGAGGTCGCGCGCCTTGAGCACTAGCCCCGCGGCGATGGGCGCCGCGGCCGTGGCGCCGTAGCCGCCGCCCTCGACGATGACGGCGATGGCGAGCTGCGGGTTCTCAAGTGGCGCGATGCAGAGGAACCAACTGTCTATGCGGAACTCGGGCGAGAGGACGGGAACCATGTACTCGCGTATGGGGTTGCCGCGCGTGTCGCGCTCGATCTTCTTCTGCATCTTTATCTCGCCGGTCTTAGGGTCATAGACAGGCACCTCTTTCTCTGCCGTGCCGGTCTTGCCTCCGGTCAAAATCCCCTGCGCGTGGACGTTGGCGAAGACGCGCGTGGCCGTCCCCGACGGCCCGCCCGTGACGAGCCCCATGATGCGGCGCATCTCGGCGGCGTGCTGGGAGGTGGTGGCCTGAGCCCAGACGGCGGGCGGCACGTCGTACTCGATCTTCGGCTTCATCAGCTTCCCTTCGAGGTTGCCGATGGCCGCAGCGACGAGCGCCATCTCGAACGGGGTCATCTGACCCGCGTACCCCTGCCCGAACCCGACGAGGCCGAGGTCGTAGTCGCGCATCTTCGGGTAGAGCGCGACCGTGGCCTCGCGCGGGGCGAGAGCGCGCGCCACCGAAGGCATGCTCGTGTTCCAGATTTGCGGCTGCTTGCGCCCGCGCAGAGCCTCGGCCGGGGAGTTCGTGGGCGTCATGCCTAGCTGGCGGAGCGCCTCCGCCAGCTTCTCGGGGCCGAGCTTGATGGCGAGCTGCGCGAAGTACTGGTTGCAGGAGACTTCGAGCGCGGTGTCTATGCCGATGGTGCCGTGAACCTCGCCCGCGCCGCCCGCGTCGAAGATCGGCTTTGCGCCGCGCTCGGCGTAGAAGCCCGCGCCCGAGCAGTTGAACTTCGAGCCCTGCATGCCGTGGTTGAAGGCGGCGACCATGACCGCCGTCTTGAAGGTCGAGCCCGGAATGTAGTAGGCGCCGAGTGCGCGGTTGACGAGCGGCCTGTCGCGCTCGTTGGCGTTCAGGCGAATCCAGACGCTCTCGTCCTGCACCTCTTTAAGCGTGTAGGACGGGTTGCTGTACATCGCCAACAGCTCACCCGTCTGCGGGTTGAGGACGACGACGGCGCCGTGCCGCCCTTGAGCAGCGCGACCGCCTCCTTCTGAAGCTCGCTGTCAATGGTGAGGCGCACGTCGAGGTTGGCGGGCTGCTTGATGTCGCGCTCCATCAGTATGTCAGAGACCTCGGGCGCGGCGCCGCTCTGCACGCCGAAGAGGGCGCGCTCTAGGCCGGGGTCGCCGCGGTCGGAGCCGAAGAGCTGCGCCATCTCGGCGTCTAACGGGTACTCGCGGACGATCTGCCCGCCGGGGCCGCGCCGGTAGAGCGCGAGCGCGCGCTCCAAACTCCCGGAGCGGTCGAGAACCCAGCCCCGCAGCGTTGACTCGGCGAGCCGTCGGTTGCGCAGGTCTTTGTAGCTCAACTCCTGGAAGCGCTCGTTCGTCTCGGGCGCGTACTTCGCCCAATAGACGTGGAAGCCGAAGACGGCGAGCGCGAGCAGTATGAAGACCCAGCGCAGCGCCTTGAGGCCGCGGTTCGTAGAGGTCGCGCCCAGACGTTCGCGAACCTCTGCGGGCAGGTCTGCGGGCGCGACGGCGTCGAGGGCCGTCCGCCTGCGCCGCGCGCCGAGCACGAGCGACACGAGCAGCAGGAGCGCCATCAGCCCCAGCCCCGCCACGTAAATGATGCTCAGCAGCGCCGGCTGCTTTTCGGGAATGTCAGCGAGTAACAACATAAATTTCAAAGACAGCGGGGAATCATTCCTGACCGCTTCACGCCCTCTTGAACCTGACTTCGGCGTCGCCGAAGCTGACTACGTCCCCGTCCTCTATCTGCCGCGCCTCGCCGTAGGAGAGGCGGCGGCCGTTGATGAAAGTGCCGTTGGTAGAGCCCGTGTCGGCGACGAGCAGAGTGCCTTCGCGGTTCATCACGAGCGCCGCGTGGATTTTCGAGACGCTCGGGTGGTCGAGCTGCAAGTCGTTGTCGGCCACCCGGCCGACGCCCAGGCGCCGCCCGCCGGGACGGAAGCTCAGGGTCTTCTGGCTCGGCCCCGTCGGGAGCGTGACGCGCGCGACTACGGCGACGTCGGGCGAGGGCTTCTGCGCCCTCGGCACGGCGTCCTTAAGCTCCGACTTAAGCCGCGCGGCCTCGTCGCGCTTCTTCAGCTCCTCCTCGAACTCGCCGAAGGTCGGGTCAACGGCTATCCCCGAAGTGAAAATGTCGGCGCTCGTCTCGACCTTGACGGGCGCGAGCGTGCGCAGGCGCTGGTCGTTGATGTGGTCAATGGCGGCGGCGAGCACCTCGTTCTCCAACTCCTTGATGTACTCTGGCGGCGCCTCGGAGTGCGTACCCCACTCGACCTTGAGCTTGAAGAGGTGGGGGGCGATATGCCGGCCCTGGCCGTCGTCGCGCGAGCGCTCGTCTATGAGGTGCTTCATGCGCTCGATGAGCTTGGTGGTGGTGAAGCCGGTCTGCGCCTCCGCCTCGCGGCCGAGCTTGCGGTCAACGACCGAGCCCATGCTCTCGAAGACGCGGCGGAACAGCCGCTCGACCAGCGCCTCGTCGCGCTTCTTCTCTTTATCCTTGCTCATGCGAAGCGGGCCGCCTTGACAAAATCTCTCCCGCGCGCCGGCCGCGGGCGAAAAAGCCGGGGGAGCGAAAACGTTTTGCTTGAATTTCGGCTGCGGTCATTCTAGCCGAAACCCGCC
>DASPKR010000174.1:0-4802 GCA_035627975.1 Pyrinomonadaceae bacterium
ACCGCGACTCCGAAATCCTGACGACGAAGATTAAGAGGGTTGACATCTCGAAGGCCGTGCGCGACCTCGGCCACAAGAACTCCTTCGGCCTCGAAGAGGGCATGAGGATTACCGCCGACTGGATGCGCGACGTTTACAACCTCAGGTGACTATGAGCAGGGCATTGGTGACGGGCGGGGCGGGCTTCATCGGCTCGAACGTCGCGGGGCTTCTCGTGGAGGAGGGCTACGACGTGGTCGTGCTCGACAACCTCTCGACAGGCTACCGCGAGAACTTGGCGGGGCTGCCGCCCGTGCGCTTCGTGGAGGGCGACGTGCGCGACGAGCGGGCGGTCGGGGAGGCCGTGGAAGGGGCCGAGACGGTCTTCCACCTCGCGGCCTCGGTCGGCAACACGCGCTCAATCGAGCGGCCCGTCGAGGACTCGGAGGTGAACGTGATCGGCACGCTGCGCGTGCTGGAGGCCGCGCGGCGCGCGGGCGCGCGCAAGATCGTCTGCTCCTCTTCGGCCGCGATATTCGGCGAGCTGAAGCGGCTGCCGATTGACGAGAGCCACCCCTGCGAGCCGGGCTCGCCCTACGGCGTGAGCAAGCTCGCGGAGGAGAAGCACTGCCTGGCCTACGCGGCGCTGCACGGGATGGAGGCCGTGTGCCTGCGCTACTTCAACGTCTATGGCGTCAACCAGCGCTACGACGCCTACGGCAACGTCATCCCCATCTTCGCCCACCGCATGCTCGGCGGCGAGCCGCTCACGGTTTACGGCGACGGCGAGCAGACGCGCGACTTCGTCAACGTCCGCGACGTCGCGCGCGCGAACCTCCTGGCCGCGCGCGCGCGCGGCGTCTCCGGCGCCTTCAACATAGCGTCGGGCGAGAGCGTGACCGTCAACAAGCTCGTCGGCCTCATGCGCGAGGCGGGCGGCCTAAGCGTCGAGGTCGAGCACGCGCCGCCCCGCAAGGGCGACGTGCTGCACAGCCTCGCCGACATCTCGGCCGCGCGCGAGGCGCTGGGCTACGAGCCGGCCGTAAATTTGCGAGATGGGCTCGCGGAGTACATGGCCTGGGCGAAGGCCGAGACACTACAGGGAAGATGAGCGAAGAGTCGAACGTTAAAGAGACGAAGCTGAAGGGCGCGTTTATCGTCGCGCCGAAGGTGTTCGAAGACGAGCGCGGGTTCTTCGCGCCGAGCTGGTCTTTGAAGGACTTGCCGGAGGAAATCTACCCGCGCATCGTCGAGAGCAACATCACCTACAACCCGCGCAAAGGCACGCTGCGCGGGATGCACTACCAGGCCGCACCGCGCGGGCAGGCCAAGATCGTGCGCTGCACGCGCGGCGCCGTCTATGACGTGATAATAGACCTGCGGCCGGACTCGCCGACCTTCAAGCAGTGGCTCGGCGTAGAGCTGACGGCGGAGAACCGGCTCACGCTCTGCGTGCCGAAGGAGTTCGCGCACGGCTACCAGACGATGACGGACGACTCGGAGCTCTTCTACGTCGTCTCGGACTACTACTCGGGCGAGCACGCGGCCGGCGTCCGCTGGGACGACCCCGCGTTCGGCATCGTGTGGCCGGAGGCCCCGGACAGGATCATAATCAAAAGGGACAGGGAGTACGCCGACTTTACTCTATGAAAAGGGCATTGATAACCGGCATCACGGGGCAGGACGGCAGCTACCTGGCCGAGCACCTGCTCGACGAAGGCTACGAGGTTCACGGCCTCGTGCGCCGCGTCGCGATGGAAGACCCGGAGCGGCGCTTCACGCGGATCGCGCACCTGCTCGACCGCGTCACGCTTCACGGCGCGAGCCTCGAGTCCTACGCCTCCATCTTCCACATCTTCAGCAAGCACGAGTTCGAGGAGTGCTACCACCTCGCCGCGCAGTCGTTCGTCGCCGAAAGCTTTGCCGACGGCTTCTCGACGATGAACACGAACATAAACGGCACGCACTACGTCCTCGCCGCGCTCAGGGAGCTTCAGCCCCGCTGCCGCTTTTACTTCGCCGGCTCGTCCGAGATGTTCGGCAAGGTGCGCGAGACGCCGCAGAAGGAGACGACGCCCTTCCACCCGCGCTCGCCCTACGGCATCAGCAAGGTCGCCGGCTTCGACCTGACGCGCAACTACCGCGAGGCTTACGGGATGTACTGCGCCTCGGGCATATTGTTCAACCACGAGAGCCCCCGGCGCGGCTTCGAGTTCGTGACGCGCAAGATCACCTCGACCGTGGCGAAGATAAAGGCGGGCGAGGCCACGGAGCTCCGCCTGGGCAACCTCGACGCGCGCCGCGACTGGGGCCACGCGGCCGACTACGTCCGCGCCATGCGCCTGATGTTGCAGCGCGACGAGCCGGACGACTACGTCGTAGCCACCGGCGAGACGCACACAGTTCAGGAGTTCTGCGAGCGCGCCTTCGCCGAGGTCGGCCTCGACTGGCGCGAGTTCGTGCGCGTGGACGAGCGCTTCCTGCGGCCCGCCGAGGTCGAACTGCTCATAGGCGACTCCGCGAAGGCCCGGCGCGAGCTGGGCTGGGAGCCCCGCCACACCTTCGCCTCGCTCATCAAGGAGATGGTCGGCGAAGACGTGAAAGCGATAGGGGGCGACAGGTCGCGGGCGGCGGGCTGAAAACTCGTCCCCTCCGCCGCGCGCCACCCCCCACTCTCTAAACTCCCCATGAAGATCGTCTGGATTTCCCACAGCGGCGAGCCGAACGGAGGGGCGGAGCTGAGCCTGTGGGAGGCCGCGCGCGGGCTGGCGGGGCGCGGCGTGGAGCTGCACGCCGTCGTGCCGGAGTCGAGGGGCCTGGGCGAGCGGCTCGAGGCCGCGGGCGCGCGCGTCTGGGTCGTGCCGTTCGCCTGGTGGGTGGGCCGCGGGCGCTGGCGCGCGCCGCGCTACAGGCTCAAGCGCGCGGGCCGGAACCTCTTCTACCTGCCGAGGCTCCGCCGCCTGCTCACGCGCCTCTCGCCGGACGTGGTGATGTCGAACACGCTGGCCGTGCCTTCGGGCGCGCTCGCAGCGCGCTGGGCCGGGCTGCCGCACGTCTGGTACGTCCACGAGCTGTTCGGCGTCGAGGGTCACGGCCTCTACTTCGACTGGGGGCAGTCGGCCAGCCTCTCTCTGATGGACAGGCTTTCGGAGCGGATACTCGTAAACTCCGAGACTGTGCTCCGCAGCTTCAGCCCGCACGTCTCGGGGGAGAAGCTGCGCGTCGTGCGCTACGCCGTCGAGGTGCCTGAGCGCACCCTGCCCGCCTCGGTCGGGCAGAAGGGCCTGAAGCTCATACAGGTCGGGCTGCTCTCGCCGGGCAAGCGGCAGGAGGACGCCGTGCGCGCGCTCGCGCTTCTGGCCGCGCGCGGGCTCGACGTGCGCCTCAAGCTCCTCGGCGACGAGGCGCGCGGCTACGAGTCGCTCCTGCCGGCGCTCTGCCGCGAGTTGGGGGTGGAGGGGCGCGTCGAGTTCGTCCCCTTCAGCCTCGACCCCTTCTCGCACATAGCCGCGGCCGACGTGGTCGTGATGTGCTCGCGCGGCGAGGCGTTCGGCCGGGTCACGGTCGAGGCGATGAAGCTCGGCAAGCCCGTAGTCGGCGCCGACAGCGCCGGCACGGCCGAGCTGATTCGCGACGGCGAGACGGGCCTGCTCTTCCGGCTCGGCGACGCCGAAGACCTCGCGCGCGCAATCGGGACGCTGTACGCGGCGCCGGCGCTCGTCGTGGAGATGGGCGAGCGCGCCCGCGCCTGGGCCACGGCCTCCTTCAGCAGCGAGGGCTACGCCTCGGCTCTCATCGAAGTCTTCAAGGAAGTGGCAGGCGCGGCCGGCCGTGTGGGACGGACGGCCGGCGCGGCCGAGCTAAGCGCGTCGCGCTTGAAGTCAAAGGCATGAAATTCGGTCTGGTATCGCACGCGCTCCCCCCCTCGGCCTCGGGGCAGGCCGTGACGCTCTGGCACCTCCTGCGGGGCGTGCCGGCGGAGGGCTACTGCCTCATGTCCGGGCGCGACTGGGAGGGCTCGGGCGCGCCGGGGCTCGCGTCGCAGAGGCTGCCCGCGAACTACTACCGGCTTCCCGAGGAGTTCGTCATAAGGCGCGGCTACCGCTTCGGCGTCAACTGGGCGCGGCAGGGCTTCAACATCCCCTACGGCGTCGCGCGCCGCGCGCGCCGCATACGCCGCATCCTTGAGCGCGAAGGCTGCCGCGCCGTCGTCGCGTGCACGGGCGAGCTTTTAGACCTCCCGGCCGCGTACCTCGCCGCGCGCGGCCTCGGGCTCCCGTTCTACGCGTACATCTTCGACCACTACTCCTACCGCGAGTGGTACGACCCCGTCATGCAGGCGTGGGCGCGCCGCATCGAGTCGAAGGTCTTCAGGCGCGCCGAGAAGGTCATAGCCGTCAACGAAGTGCTGCGCGACGACCTGCGCAGTCAATACGGCGTAGAGCCCGCGCTCATACACAACTCGTTCGACATACGCCCCTACGCGGCGCTCGCCGACGAGCCGTTCGAGCCTCGCCCCGACGGCGAGGTGCGCATCGTCTATACGGGCGCCATCTACGAGGCGCACTACGACGCCTTCCGCGATCTTCTGGCCGCGCTCGAACGGCTCGGGCGCCCCGAAGTGAAGCTCCACGCCTACACTACTCAGCGGGCGGAGGAGCTGGCCGGGCGCGGCATAGGCGGCCCCGCCGTGGTCTTCCACCCGCACCTCTCCGTCGCCGAGATGCCCGGTGTGCAGCGGCGCGCAGACCTTCTGTTTTTGCCGCTCGCCTTCGAGTCGCCCTACCCCGACCTGGTTCGCACCAGCGCGCCCGTCAAGTTCG
>DASPKR010000175.1:0-4594 GCA_035627975.1 Pyrinomonadaceae bacterium
CCCGAGCGCCCGCCGCCGCCGCTCGGCCGGCTCGACGCCCGCGTAGAGCATCGGCAGCTCGACGTTCTCCAGCGCCGACGTGCGCGAAAGCAGGTTGAAGCCCTGGAAGACGAAGCCGAGCTTGCTGTTGCGTATGTCGGCGCGCTCGTCCTTCGAGAGGCTTGACACGTCAGCGCCGTCGAGGACGTAACGGCCGCGCGTCGGGCGGTCGAGACAGCCGATGATGTTCATCATCGTGGACTTGCCCGAGCCGGACGCGCCCATTACGGCGACGAACTCCCTCTCGCGTATGGTCAGCGAGACGCCGCGCAGGGCGTGAACCTCTACGTCGCCCATCGTGTAGGTCTTGTGAACCCCTTCGAACTGTATGACGGGCCGCGCCGAGGCCGGGGCGCGGCCTATCAGCCCCGCCTCGAACCCGCGCCCGACCTCGATTGCCGTCTGCATCATCCCTGCCCCTTAATCTCTCTACCTGCGCCTCCCGCCGCCGGCGCCGCGCGGCTGGCCGCCGAAGCCGGGCGCCGTCTGCTGCCCCGCGCCCTGCTGCGCGCGCTGCGAGGCCGCGACCGTCTGCCCGGTGATGACGACCTCGCCCTCGCGCAGCTCGCCCTCAACAACCTCCGTGGCCGAGCCGTCCGAGAGGCCCACCTTTATCCTGCGCGGCTCGGCCCGCCCTTCGGCGCCGAGCACCCAAACCCGGCGCGTCTGACCTTCGAGCACGGGGGCGCTGGCCGGCGCGAAGTCGCCGCCGCCGCGCTCGCCGCCCTGACGCTGCTGCCCGGCCTGCTCGCCCGAGGCCGCGCGCTCGCGCCGCCTCTCTGCCCTCTCGGCCTGCTGCTCTTCGGTGAGCTGCGGCCCCGAGAAACGGAGCGCCGCGTTCGGGACTTTGAGCACGTCTCTGCGCTCGTCAATCGTCACGGTCAGGTTCGCCGTCATGCCGGGCTTGAGCTTCTGCTCCGGGTTCGCGACGTCAATCACGACGTTGTACGTGACGACGTTCTGCGCGCTCACGGGGTTGAGGCGAATCTGGCGTATCGAGCCCTCGAACTCCTCGCCGGGGAAGGCGTCAACGTCGAACCTGACTGCCTTCGCGCGCTCGACCAATCCGATGTCGGCCTGGTCAATGTTGGCCATGACCTGCATCTGCGTCAGGTCATTGGCGATGGTGAAGAGCGTCGGGGCCGAAAGGCTCGCGGCTACGGTCTGCCCGACGTCCACGTCGCGCGAGACCACTACGCCGTCAATAGGCGAGCGTATGGTCGTGTTGGCGAGGTTGACCTCCGAGAGCCTGAGCGCCGCCCCGGCCTGCTCGACCTGAGCGGCGGCGTTAAGAACCTGCGCCTCGGCCTGCCGCACCTGCGCCCTCGACTGCTCGACCTGCGACTGTGCCTGCTGCACCTGCGCGCGCGCCTGCGCCTGCCCCGAGCTAGAAGCCGACTGCTCGCTCAGGCGGGCCTGGTTGAGCTGGGCCTGCGCCTGGTTGTAGCGCGCCTGCGCCGTCCTGTAATTCGTCTGCGCCGTCTCGTACTCACGCCGGGAGATGACGCCGCTCTTCAGGAGCGACTCCTCCTGCCTGAGCACGCTCGCCGCGTCGTCGAGCTGAGCCTTGAGCACGGCGAGGTTCGCCTCGGCGCTCGTGACGCCCGCGCGCTGAGTCTGGGCGGTCGAGCCTGCGGCCAGCGCCTTCGCCTGGGCGTCGGCGACGCCCGCGCTCGACTGGCCGACGCCGGCCCTCGCCTGCGCCAGCCCCGCGCGTGCCTGTTCGAGCCCGGCCCGTGCCTGCTCAAGATTGGCGCGTGCCTGCTGAACCTGCGCCTGCACGGTCGCCGGGTCGAGCTGCGCTATGACCTGCCCCTTCTTGACAGTCGTGTTGAAGTCGGCGTAGAGCGCCGAGATTGTGCCGGAAGCCTGGCTCCCGACCTCGACGGTCGTGACGGCCTGTAGCGTCCCGGTCGCCGTCACGGAGTTGCGCAAACTCCCGCGCTCGACCTTCGCCGTCGTGAACTCGGCCGCGCTCGCTCCGCCGCCCCACATCCAGAAGCCGCCCGCGCACAGGAGCGCCACCGCGGCGAACACGAACGCCAGCCGCCTCCTCGTCCCCAACTTAGCCCTGACCCACTTCATCTCTCGAAACCCCTTCCAGACTAAAAAAGCCAGTCACAAAACCGGCCCACATATAGACAGACACCGGAAAGCCCGCCCCGGTTACACGAAGAGAAGGCGGAAGGCAGTCAAACCACGACGAGCGTATTTACTGCCTTTCGCCCCCTGCTTTCTGCCTTTTAAAGTCTGTGCGAGGGCGGGCCGATGTGTATGTGCGGGCCGGTGGCGGAGCCAGGGACGGCGGCGCGGAAGGCTATGAAGGTGATGCCCTGCGAGTGCAGGTAGTTGATGAGCGCCCGGCCCTCTGCGCTGTCAGGGTGGAGCGGCACGTCAACGGCGCGGCGGTGGTCGAAGCCCATGCGGTCGTGCGTCGCCGTCTGCCCGACGGCGCTCAGTGGGAGCGGACGGCCGAAGGTGGAGGCGAAGAACGCCTGCACGCCCGAGAGGTTCGCCACAGACCAGTTTGCGGCGCCCGTGTGGCGCAGGACGACGGCGGCCGGGCTGATTCTGGCCGTGGGCTTGAGGAAAGAGTTGCCCGCGCCCGCGGCGACGACGGGCTGCGATTTGGCAAGCTCCTCGGCGGCCTCTATCTCTGCGATGAGATGGTCGGAATCGGCGACCTGCGCGCGGAGCGTTTCGAGCGACGAGCGCAGAGAGGCTAGCGCCTGCTCGCTCGCTTCAAGCTCGCGCCGGGCGAGGAGGCCCTCGGCGACAAGCTCCTTCAACTGCGCGTGTTTCTGCTCGGCGCGCTCGATTTCAGCCTGCTTGAGCGCGATGAAATCCTCCGTGCTTTTCTTGTAATCCTCCGTGGCCTTTATCAGCTCGGCGCGCGTCCGCGAAAGCTCGACGGCCGCCGCGGCGCCCGCCTGAGCGCGCGCCGTCGCCGCGCCTGCCGCGAGCAGGGCCGCGGCGAAGGCCGCCAAACTTAAATGCTTTAAAAGTCTCAAAACTTTAATCGCCGCTCCCCCGCGCAGAAGTCATACGCCGGAGTGCGCGTGCGCGGTTCCATTTGATGAGTGAGGGGGCGGGCCGATTGCCCGCGCGCTAAATTTTAGGGGCGGGTGTAACGGGCCGCACCCGCGCGGTGTCTGACCTTGCGGGGGAAGGCGACCGCCACAGGCGCGCCCTCCCCCGTAAGTTCGCAAAAGCAACTCCTCCCCGCGGCATATAACTGATGTAAACTAAGGAGCACGGAGTTACAGAGATGAAGAGACTCGGTAAGATTAAAACACTCGGCCTCGCGGCCGTCGCCGGCCTCGCGCTGGCGGCCCCCGTCGCCATCGCGCAGACTGGCGCGCAGGACGGGCAGGCGCAGAAGCCCGAGCGCGGCGAGCGCCGCCACGGCAAGGGCTTCGGCCGCGGCCACCGCGGCGGCGGTCACGGCTTCGGCCTCCGCGGCCTGAACCTGACCGAAGACCAGCAGGCGCGCGTCCGCCAGATTCACCAGGCCGCGGCCGAGCGCACGCGCCCGCTGCGCGAGCAGCTCCGGGCCAAGCACGTGGAGCTTCGCGAGCTTCAGGAGGGCGGCACCTTCAACGAGGCGCTCGCCACGCAGAAGTTGACGGAGGCGGCCTCCATCCAGGCACGGCTTATGGGCGAGCAGTTCAGGGCGCACCAGGAGGTGCTCTCCGTGCTCACGGCCGAGCAGAAGGCGCAGCTCGAGCAGCAGCGCGAGCAGCGCAAGCAGAGGCGCGAGCAGCGCAAGAACCGCCGCGGCGAGCGCCCGGGCGAGTTGATGTAACAGCCTTCGCGTTGGGCCGAGGCCGTGGGCGTGACCCCGACGACGCGCACGGCCTCGGCCCCGCGCGAACCAAAAGCGGGGAGCGCTTGCGGGGCGAGGAGCTCGAACAGGCTTCTGACTTGGAGCTCGCGCGCCTCGCGCGTGAAGGCGACGAGCCTGCCTTCGCTGAGATAGTCCGGCGCTACGGCCCGCGCGTCTTCCGCGTGGCAGGCCGCTTCTTCAGGCGGCCCGAGCAGGTCGAGGAGGCCGCGCAGGAGATTTTCCTACGCGCCTTCACGCAGCTCGAATCGTTCGAGGGGCGCGGCTCTTTGGAAGGATGGCTCACGCGTATAGCGACGACGACGAGCCTCAACATGCTGCGCGGCGCGCGCCGAAGGCCCGAGCTGTCCATCTCCGACCTGACGGAGGACGAGGGCGCGTGGCTCGACGAGAAGACGGCCTCGGGCGCGGCCGAGCGTCACCACGCGGCCGAGCGCGGCGCCGTCGCGGCCGATCTGGCCGAGAAGGTCTTGGGGACGATGTCGGCGGACGACCGTCTGGTGCTAACGCTGGTTGACGGCGAGGAGATGCCGGTCAGGGACGTGGCGGAGATGACGGGCTGGTCTGAGTCGAATGTGAAGGTGAAGGCGTTTCGAGCGCGGCGCCGGATGCGCGAGGCGGTGGAGAAACTGCTCGGGCGCGGCGGCGGCCGGGAAAGAGTTGGCAAGGGATGAAAGACGGGCACATAACAGAGATTCTCGACGGCGCGCC
>DASPKR010000176.1:0-3174 GCA_035627975.1 Pyrinomonadaceae bacterium
CTATCATGCGCGTCAGGCGCTGCGACTCCGAGCTGATGATGCCGAGGAACTCGCGCGACTCCTCGGGGACGTTCTCGTCGGCCATGAGGAGTTCGGCGAAGCCGTTAATGCTCGTGATCGGCGTGCGCAGCTCGTGCGACATTAAAGACAGCATGTCGCTCTTGAGTTTCTCGTACTCCTTGATGCGCGTCACGTCCCTGACCGTCACGGCGAGGCAGAGCGGGAGCGCCGACGCGCCCTCCTGCTTCGCCGCCCGCGCGGGCGTCTCCTTCGAGAAGGCGGCGTCGGTGACGAGCGCGATGCGGAGCGCGAGCGTCTGGCCGCGCTCGGCGTAGGTCAGCTCGCGCTCGTAAGGCTGCCCCGTCTGGAGCACTCGGCGCACGGCTATCGAGGGCTCGTCGAAGACGCCCGCGCGGAAGCGCTCGAGCAGCCCGAAGAGGTCGAGCGCGCGGCACTCGGCCGCCGTGACGCGCGCCGCTTCGAGCATGCGAGGGTTGACGCAGGCGAGCGTGCCGTCGAGGTAAGCGACGGCGTGCGCGTCGCGCGCTTCCGAGAGGGCGTGCGCAGCGAAGCCCTGCTCGGTTAGCAGCCCCGAGAGCACGCCCACGGATTCGAGCCGCTGGCGCGCGGCACGCGTCGAGGCGAAAGTCTGCGGGGGCTGCGGCACGTCGAGCGAGCGGGCCTCGTCGCGCTGAAGGTCGCGCGCGAACTGCGCGCTCACGTTCGCGAGCAGCGGCCGGTCAGTCTCGTCGAAGCCCCCGCGCAGCCGAAGCAGCAGCGCCCCGACGGCGGCGCCGTCATGTTCGAGCGGCAGCGCGACGGCCGTCCCCGCGGCGCCCTCGCGCGTAGCCAGCGAGCGCGACCGGACGGCTCGCTCGCAGAGGGCCACGCCCTCGCGCCATGCGTCGTTCCTGTCCGGCTCGGGCGAGCCCGGCAGCGCCGCCGCCGCGCCGTTCGACTCCGTGCGCAGTCGCGCCGCCTGCTCGGGCAGCCCCGCCGCGTCGAGGCGGAATATCACGGCCTCGTCCAGCGGCAGCACGGTCGCCAGAAGCTTCAGCCCGCACATCAAACGAGCGTTCGCGCCGCGGCCTTCCAGCGCCGAAGGGCGCGACGCCACGCGTTGCACGCTGCGAGTCAGAGCCGCGTCAATCTCCCAGAGCCTGCGCGCCTGCGCGGCGAAGAGCGAGAGCGACGCCGCGAGCATCGTCGGCGCGAACACCACGTCGAGTTGCAAGAGCTTCGACGCCGCCAAACTCGCGACGCACGCCGCCGCCCCCGCACAGCCGACGAACAAGGCCGCGCGGCACGCTCCCGCGCGCTCGACAGCGTAGGCCGCGCCCGCTCCCGCTCCCAGGACGAGCAGAAGCGCCGCCCACCACTGCGGCGGCACGCTCGCGCCCGCGGGGGACTTGAGCAGGAAGACCTCGCACAGCGAGTCGAGCAAGCCCCCGCCCCAAAGCGCGGCCACGCACAGCGACACGCACACAGAGACGGCGAGCGACTTGAAGGTTGACGACTTTAATATTCTCAAGGCTTAAGGGCGGGGCAAGGCTTCGGAAGGAAGTTCCCAGACTGCGGGCCGGCGCGCCTGTCTCGGCCGCCACAAACATCATACACGGCGTCAGCGCGCCCGTTCAAGAGGAGCTTTAGAACTGTATGCCGGCGAGAGCTTCGAGGAGTTCGCTCTCTTCGGTTTCGGCCACTGTGCGCAGGTCTATGACGACGCGGTCGTCGAGTATGCGTGCGACGACGGGCGGGCGCGAGCGCCGCAGCCTCTCGTCGAGCGCCGCGGCGGAGAGCGTCGCGTGCGAGAGCGCGACGAGCGCGGTGGGCGGGTGCGTCGTCGGCGCAGAGCCGCCGCCCACGGCCGAGCGGCCTTCGATTACTTCGGGCGTGAGCGCGCCAGCGCCGACGCGCTCGCCGAGTTGGCGGGCGAACGCGCGGGCGCGCCCCTCCATTTCGTCGCGCGTGGCGGAGAGCATGCGAAGCGCAGGGACTTCGCGCGCCGCGTCGCCGCGCCTGTAGGCTTCGAGCGTGGCTTCCAGCGCGGCGAGCGCGAGCTTGTCGGCGCGGAGCGCCCTGTAGAGCGGGAACCGCCGCAGCCGCTCGATTACCTCGCGGCGGCCGACGACGAGGCCCGCCTGCGCCGAGCCCAAGAGCTTGTCGCCGCTGAACGTCACAACGTCGGCGCCGTCCGCGACGGACTGACTTATGACCGGCTCGCCCGCGAGGCCGTGGGGCGCGAGGTCAATGAGGGCGCCGGAGCCCGCGTCCTCGTAGAGCAGCAGGCCGCGGGAGTGTGCGAGCTCGGCAAGCTCGCCGAGCGGGGGCGCCGACGTGAAGCCGACGATGCGGTAGTTCGACGGGTGGACGCGCACGATCACGCGCGTCGAATCGCTGACGGCCGCCTCGTAGTCGGAGAGCCGCGTGCGGTTTGTCGTCCCGACCTCGACCATGCGCACGCCCGACTGCGCCATCACGTCGGGGACGCGGAAGTCACCTCCTATCTCGACCAGCTCGCCGCGCGAGACTACGGCCTCGCCGCCGCGCCCGAGCGCCGCGAGCACGAGCAGGGCCGCCGCGGCGCAGTTGTTGACGACGAGCGCGGCTTCCGCGCCCGCGAGCGCGGCTAGAAGCTCTTCGGCACGCGCGCCGCGTCGCCCGCGCGCGCCGGTCTCGGTGTCGTACTCGAGCGTGCAGTAACCGGCGGCCTCCTCGGAGACCGCGCGCCGCGCCGACTCCGAGAGCGGCGCGCGACCGAGGTTCGTGTGCAGCACGACGCCCGTCGCGTTTATTACGCGGCGCAGGCCGGACGATAGCTCGCGCTCGGCCGAGAGAGTGAGGCGGCGCGCGCCCTCCGCGAGCAACTCCTCGCGCGAGGGCGAGCCGTCGCGCGCGCGCAGCTCTTCGCGCAGTTCGCCCGTCACGGCCCGCGCGAGCGTAGTCAGGTGTCCGGCGCCCAAGCGCCCGCGCAATGCGCGCGCCTCGGGCGTTCGCAGCAGTGCGTCCACCGAGGGGAGCGCGCTCAAGTCTTGGGCCGAATCCGGCTCGGGCATCGGGAAGGGTAGTCAGAAGCTAGACGTTGGTGATAATTTCTAAAGTGCGCCCGTCGCGCGGTCGGTATTCTACGCCGCGGCGCGCCCCTTAGAGAAACCGAAATGAGCAACCCCCACA
>DASPKR010000177.1:0-4057 GCA_035627975.1 Pyrinomonadaceae bacterium
AAAGGTCGGCATCTACGGCGACCTCTCGGGGCAGACCTCCAGCTTCGGGCAGTCCACGAAGAACGGCGCCGTCATGGCGATTGAGGAGATCAACGCCGCGGGCGGCATCAACGGCCGGAAGATCGAGTGGGTGATGGAGGATGACCAGGGCCAGCCCGCGCAAGCCGCCACGGTCGTCACCAAGCTAATCAACCAGGACCGCGTCCACGCCATCCTCGGCGAGGTGGCCTCGACGAACAGCCTCGCCGCCGCGCCGAAGGCGCAAGAGGCGAAGATTCCGATGATAACGCCCTCGTCCACAAACCCGAAGGTGACGCAGGTGGGCGACTACATCTTCCGCGTCTGCTTCACGGACGACTTCCAAGGCGCGGTCGCTGCCAAGTTCGCCGCAAACACCCTTAAGGCGAAGAAGGCCGCCATACTCGGCGACTTCAACTCCGACTACTCGAAGGGCATGAGCCAGTACTTCGTACAGGAGTTCACTGGCTCGGGCGGTCAGATAATCGAGCGGCAGACCTACACGCAGACCGACGCCGACTTCAAGGGGCAGCTCACGGCCATACGCGCCGCCGCGCCCGACGTAATCTTCGTCCCCGGCTACTACGGGCAGGTCGGCGTCATCGCCAAGCAGGCCAAGGAGCTTGGCATCACGGCGCCCCTCCTGGGCGGCGACGGCTGGGACGCGCCGCAGCTCTGGGACCTGGGCGGGACGGCGCTGAACGGCGCCTACATGGTCAACCACTATTCGATTGACGACCCGAGCCCGGCGATTAAGAAGTTCGTAGATGCCTACCGGAAGCGCTACAACGGCACAGACCCGGACGCCATCGCCGCGCTCGGTTACGACGCGATGAACGTGCTCGCCGACGCCATACGCCGCTCCGGCTCGACCTGCCCGGCGAAGCTGCGCGACGCCATCGCGCAGACGGCTAACTTCACGGGCGTCACCGGCGCGATAACCCTCAACCAGAACCGCGACGCCGTCAAACCCGCCGTCGTCTTCGAGCTGCGCGACCGCAAGTTCATCTACAAGGAGACCATACAGCCTTCGGGCGGCGCGGCCGGCTCCGCCTCGCCCGGAGCGTCGCCAGCGGCCGCGGCTTCGCCCGTAGGCGGGAACGCAAACACCGGCGCGGCTACGAACGGCAACGCGGCGACTAACGCGAACGCGAACGCGGCCGGCGCCGGCACGACCGGCGGCAACCAGGGGAACGCGAACCACTAGCCGGAGGCCGGGACGCATGGACACCTTCGTTCAGCAACTCATCAACGGCCTGACCGTCGGCTCGATCTACGCGCTCATCGCGCTCGGCTACACGATGGTTTACGGCATCCTCCGGCTCATCAACTTCGCGCACGGCGACGTGTACATGATCGGCGCGTTCGTCGGCTTCTTCCTCGCCCACGGGCTCGGTTTCGCCGCCGAGCCGTCGTTCCTCGGCCTCGGGGTGACGCTCGTCGGCGCGATGGTCGCGGCGGCGCTGGTCGGGATGGCGATAGAGCGCTTCGCCTACCGGCCCGTGCGCAAGTACGCGCGCATGACGACGCTGATAACCGCAATCGGCGTCTCGCTCCTCATAGAGAACCTCGGCGTCGTCATCTTCGGTAACGCGCCGCGCGCCTTCCCCAGCCTCATAGAGAACAATCAGTACACACTCTTCGGGAAGGCCGCGATATCCAGCACCCAGTTGCTCATCTTCGGCGTCTCCATCGTGCTGATGCTCATCTTGCAGTGGATCGTCTACCGGACGAAGGTCGGGACGGCGATGCGCGCCGTCTCCTTCAACCTCAACTCGGCGAAGCTGATGGGCATCAACACCGACGCCATCATCGTCTTCACCTTCGCGCTCGGCTCGGCGCTGGCCGCGGCCGGCGGGGTGCTCACGGCGCAATACAACCCGACCATCTACCCGCTGATGGGCATCATCACGGGCCTGAAGGCTTTCGTAGCGGCCGTGCTCGGCGGCATAGGCAACATCCCCGGCGCCGTCCTGGGCGGGCTGCTCATCGGCGCGGCCGAGACGCTCGTAGTCGGCTACGGCCAACTCGTCGGCATCCCCTCGACCTACCGCGACGCCGTGGCCTTCGCGATACTGATTCTCGTCCTGCTCTTCCGCCCGTCGGGCCTGCTCGGCACGACCGTGCAGGAGAAGGTATGAAAGTAGTGGGTGACGAGTTAGAGGCTCCTACTCGTCACCCGTCACCCACCACTCATCACTGAATCTATGCCAGGTTTCGCTAAAAGGGTGTTGAGCGTGGCCGTCATCGCCGCCGCGCTCTTCGCCGCGAGCGCGCTGCTGAGCGACGAGGGGCTGTTCGGGTTCGGCGTGCCGCGCTACTGGGCGCACGTCCTGATGCTGGCGGGCATCAACGTCACCCTCGCAGTCTCGCTGAACCTCATCAACGGGTTTACGGGCCAGTTCTCAATCGGCCACGCGGGCTTCATGGCGATAGGGGCCTACGCGTCGGCCTACCTGACCGTCTATCACGGGCAGGCATGGGAGCGGCAGCTCTCGGGCGCGGTCGGCGAGACGCTTGCGACCGCGCTCGTCTTCCTGCTGGCGCTCCTGGTCGGCGCCGTGGTCGCTGGGCTGGCGGGGCTCGTAGTCGGCGTACCCTCGCTGCGCCTGCGCGGCGACTACCTCGCCATCGTCACGCTCGGCTTCGCCGAGATTATCCGCATCGTCATCCTGAACCTCGACGTGGTCGGAGGCGCCACCGGCTTCACCGTGCCGGGCCGCGCCAACTTCCTCTGGGTCGGCTCCTTCGCCGTCATAACCATACTCGTCGTCCACAACGTCGTCCGCTCTGACGCGGGGCGCGCGCTCATCTCCATACGCGAGGACGAGCTCGCGGCCGAGGCGATGGGCATCAACTCGACGCGCTACAAGGTGCTCTCGTTCGTCATCGGCTCGATGTTCGCCGGCATCGCCGGGGCGCTCTTCGGCCACTACACGAAGTTCCTCTCGACGGCCGACTTCACCTTCCTGCGCTCGTTCGAGATCATCATAATGATCGTGCTCGGCGGTATGGGCTCGATAACGGGGTCGGTGCTGGGCGCGCTCGTCATCACGATACTGCCCGAGTTCCTTCGCCAACTGCCGGCGGTCGGCGGCTACAACCTCGCGGACCTGCGCCTCGTCATCTACTCCGCGCTCCTGATACTCATAATGCTCACGCGCCCGCAAGGGGTGCTGGGCGAGCGCGAGTTCGGGCTGCACTGGCTGCGGCGCGCGCAGAAGGCGCCCGAGGGCGACAAGCAGGCCGGCGAGGAGAAGGGCGTCCCCATCACGCAGGAGCCCGGAAGCGTCGTCCGAAACGAGGCGGGCCGCGACGCCGTCGGGGGGACGGAGGAGAGATGAGCAGGGAGCCGGAGCCGAGCGCGGTGCGCGCGACGAAGGAGGACGGCGTCGTGGCCGAGGCCGCGCGCACTGCGCGCTCGCAGGAGGTCACGGGCCCTAGCGGCGTGGTGCTGCGAACCGACAAGGCGACAATACGCTTCGGCGGCCTCGTCGCCGTCAACGAGCTGGACATGGCCGTGCGCGAGGGCGAAATCTACGGGCTCATCGGCCCGAACGGCGCGGGCAAGACGACCATCTTCAACCTGCTTACCGGCGTCTATAAGCCGACCTCGGGCGAGATTTACTTCCACGGCAAGCGCGTTGACGGCCTCCGCCCCTACGAGATCGCGCGCCGCGGCGTGTCGCGCACGTTCCAGAACATACGCCTCTTCCCCGGCATGACCGTGCTGGAGAACGTCATGACTGCCTGCCACCTGCACTCGCGGCAGTCGCTCGCCGACGCCGTCTTGCGCACTCCGCGCTTCGCGCGCGACGAGCGCGAGCACCGCGACTTCTGCATGGAGCTTCTGGCGATCTTCGACCTCGCGCGCTTTAAGGACGAGGGCGGCACCTCCCTGCCTTACGGCAACCAGCGCCGCCTGGAGATCGTGCGCGCGCTCGCCACGCGCCCCAAACTCCTACTGCTCGACGAGCCCGCGGCCGGCATGAACCCGTCGGAGCAGGACGACCTCCTGAACCTGATACGCCAGATACGC
>DASPKR010000178.1:0-3009 GCA_035627975.1 Pyrinomonadaceae bacterium
GCAGCGCGAGATAAACGAGCGGCTCCTGAAGCAGGAGGGGACTGAGAACCAGTACGTCATACACGAGGAGATGGGCAAGTGGATGACGGACAACGTGACGGTCGTGCGCTACAACGACCGCCTGAAGGCGACGGACGAGAAGCTGCAGGAGTTGCTCGACCGCTTCAAGCGCATCTCGCTCAACGACTCGAACATGTGGGCGACGCACGCGCTCCCGCACGCCCGGCAGCTACACAACATGCTCCAGCTCGCGCGCGTCATCACGCTCGGCGCCTTGAACCGCAACGAGTCGCGCGGCGCGCACTACAAGCCCGACTTCCCCAACCGCGACGACGAGAACTTCCTCAAGACCACCATCGCCGAGTATTCGGACGAGGGGCCGGTCTTCTCCTGGGAGCCAGTGGACGTGTCTTTGATTAAGCCCCGCAAGCGCGACTACAGCAAGGGCAAGCAGGAGCAGGGCAAGGCGGCCTCGGGCGGCCGGGCCGAAAGCTCGCCCGCTAAAGAAGGGGCCGCGCAAGTCCCCGCCTCGGGCTGGGAGCAGAGGCCGCCGAACACTTCGGGGCCTGCCACCTGGGGGCAGGACAAGGAGAAGGTTGACCGCTCAGTCTCCGGCGACGTGGAGACCCGCAGCGAGCGCGGCGCGCCGATTGAAGACGCGGGCGGCAAGAACCCCGTCTAGCTGAGGGTCGGCCGCACTAACAACATAAGGTTGACTTGAAGGTATGAGCGAACAGACGAACGGCCGGCAGACGAAAGCGGCGCCGCGGGAAGTAGTCCTGCGCGTCAGGCGCAGGGACAGGCAGGGCGCGGAGGCGTACTGGGAGGAGTTCGCCATACCCCACCGCCCGAACCTCAACATCATCTCCTGCCTGATGGAGATAAGGAAGAACCCAGTCACCCGCGACGGGAAGCGCACGACGCCGCCCGTCTGGGACATGAACTGCCTGGAGCAGGTCTGCGGCATCTGCACGATGGTCATAAACGGGCGCGCGCGCCAGTCGTGCTCGGCGCTCGTTGACCAGCTGGAGCAGCCCATCACGCTAGAGCCCATGCGTAAATTCCCGAACGTGCGCGACCTCGTAGTTGACCGCTCCGAGATGTTCGAGCACCTCAAGCGGGTGAAGGCGTGGGTCGAGATTGACGGCACGCACGACCTCGGCCCCGGCCCTCGCATGGATCAGGACGACGTGGCCGAGCGCTACGCCTACTCCCGCTGCATGACGTGCGGCTGCTGCCTCGAAGCCTGCCCGCAGTACGGCGACGGCAACTACATTGGCCCGCAGGCCATCGCGCAGGTTCGCTACCAGAACATGCACCCGACGGGGAAGATGACGCGCGACGAGCGCCTGTCGGCCATCATGGGCGAGGATGGCATTACCAACTGTGGGAACGCGCAGAACTGCGTCCGGGCATGCCCCATGTCAATCCCGCTCACGAAGGCCATCTACGAGGAGAACCGTGAGACGGTCATCTACGGCCTGTTCGGCTGGCTGAGGAAGTAGGGACGCCCGGACGCCCTGCTACCGCCGTCACAGGCGCGCCCCGCGGGCCTGTGACGACAGGCCCGCCGAGATTATAAATTCCCCCCCACAAGCTCTAGCCCGACAGACTTAACTCAAACGCCGGCCGGACCCGAGGCCCGCGCGCCGGCCCGACCTTCTCCTTCCAGCGAACGAGCCACGGGCGGCAGGCCGTAACCCTCGCGACCCTTCGGAAAGGAGTGTCATGAGCAAGAGAACGCGAATCAAGTCAGTCGTCGCTGCCCTTTACGTAATAGCGGCCATCGCGGCCGCGCTGACCGGCTCGCGCGCGGGAGCGCAGGACAGGTCGAAGCCTTCGGCCGAGCCGCAGTCCTCCTTCACCCCTTCGGTCGAGGAGCCCTTCGATGTCGTGCTCAGGCGCGACAAGGCAGCGCGCCCGCGCGTGATGGCCGCCGCGCGAAAACTGTTAGAAGAACGCTATGACCTCTCTCGGCGCGTTGACCCGGCCGTTAAGATGACGCGCGGCAAGCCCGTTCCGGTCGGCCCGACCGCGCGCCTTAAGCGCGGCGTTACGTGGGAGCAGCTCGGGCGTATGACGCCCGCCGAGATACGCGAGAAAGACCTCTTCCCGTACCTGCCGCTCCCGCACGTCAGCCACCCCGTCGGCGGGATGGTCTTCCCGCAGGTTCACATCAAGGTGCAGCCGCGGCTTGAGCGCTTCGACATGGAGTTCGACATACCCGACCACTTCCTGCCGGAGTTCCCGCCCGCGATCTTCCTGACGACGCGGCCCGACCTCGGCGACGTGTCGAAGGGGCAACTCATCACCATCGAGAACTTTTACGAACTCTTCAACGGGATACTCAACCCTAAGCAGCTCGACGGCGTGCGGCTGCTCGTGACGCAGTTCCCGCAGCAGCAGTTCAACGCGACGGCCGACCGCAAGACCGAGCGCGCCGACGGCATGCAGGGCGTCACCTGCTTCGACTGTCACGTCAACGGCCACACGCTGGGGGCCGCCCACCTCGTCGGCGACATACGCCCGCAGGAGAACCGCCGCCGCATCGAGACACCGAGCCTCCGCGGCGTCAACATACAGCGCCTCTTCGGCTCGCAGCGCGCCCTTCGCACGGTCGAGGACTTCACCGAGTTCGAGCAGCGGGCCGCATACTTCGACGGCGACCCCGTTATGGCGGCAAAGAAGGGCCTGAACATTCTCGAGCGCGGCCACCAGGTTCACAACATGGCCGAGTTCCAGGAGCTTCTGGACTTTCCGCCCGCGCCCAAGCTCAACGTCTTTGGCCGGCTCGACCGCTCGAAGGCGACGCCCGCCGAGGCGCGCGGCGAAGACCTCTTCTTCGGCAAGGCCAAGTGCGCCGAGTGCCACACTCCGCCCTACTACACCGACGGCACTATGCACGACCTACAGGTCGAGCGCTTCTTCCGCCCGCGCATGGAAGGCGGGATGATGATTACCAAGCAGGGGCCGATTAAGACCTTCCCTCTGCGCGGCATCAAAGAGTCG
>DASPKR010000179.1:0-3385 GCA_035627975.1 Pyrinomonadaceae bacterium
GATGGCGGGCAGCCCCGCCACGTCGCCGAGCGCCATATCCGCGTAGGAGCCGAGCCAGCCGATGCGGTTATTACCGTCGATGTCGGCGGTGTGCCATATGTCCATCGAGAAGAAGTGCGACAGGCTGGGGTTCGGGTAGCCTACCCCACGCAGCACGGCCACCTTCCCTGCGTCGTAGAGCGACTTCATCTCGCCGAGGGACGGGTGCAGGCCGAACGGCTCGCCGCCGAGGATGGTGGAGCGGCCCTGTGCGTCGAACAACTCCGACTCGCTCAAGGCGAGGGTCGGCCTGAACTGGTAGTACTTCGGGTCAGTGAAGGGTATGAGCGTGTTCAGGCCGTCGTTGCCGCCCTGAAGCTGTATCAGTACAAGCTTGCGCGCCGCGGCCGGCGCCTGGCCCCGCGCCTCGCGCAGCCAGACGTGGGGCAGTATCACGCCGGCCGACACGAACCCCGCCCCGCGCTTGATGAAGCGCCTCCTACTTACAGGCATAAGCCACTCCTAGTTGAGCTGGAACTCCGGCATGCACATGATGAGGCGGGCCAGCCCGCGCAGCTTCTTGTCCACTGTCCGGTCGTTGAGGGTGAATCCTGAGCCGGAGGTGATGGCGCCCTTGTTGTCCATCGAGAGATAGTACCTCAACTGCCTGACGGTCTCTTTGTTCACCTTTATCGGCCCGAGCCGCGAGAGGAAGTTTTGGACCGTCTCGGTGATGTCCGGGCTGGCGTAGCTCCTCAATTGGTCGTTGGTGACGAAGACCCCGACGCTCGTCGTGTCGCGGTTCGCCAGCAACGCGTTGGCGAAGTTGAACCGCTCCATCATGCTGGCCGTGTTTATCCACCCCATGTTCAAGTCCCACCCGGCAACGTCGGGCGGGTTGAGGATCTCCTGCCCCATGAAGACCGAGGGGACTGAGAGCGGCTGCGGGGCCTTGAGCGCGGGCGGGCCGGGCAGGTACGTCGCCCCGAGCATACGTATAGACCCGACGATGAACTCCACCGGCATCTTTATTAGAGCGAACATGGCCCGCGAGCTGAAGAAATGATCCGAGGTGAAGATACTCCGAACCAGTTCCTTCACTGAGTGGCCGCTGGCGACGTACACGTCTGCAAAGCTGTCTATGAGCGCCCTGTCGGCGGGGCTGTGGGTCAGCGGGTGAACGAAGAATTCGAAGAGTTTTTTCGTCAGGAAGCGTGCGGTGGAGCGGCGTGCGGCCAGGAGTTGCACAACGTCTTGGCCGTTGAAGTTCGCGGTCTGACCGAAGATGGTCTTGTCGCCTTCGTCGTGCCGGGCCGGGTCTATGTAAAACTCCATCGCGAACTTATTAAACCTGTCCGTCCTGCGGCACCTCCAGCCCGTGAAGGCGCGCGCCACCTCCCTCACGTCGGCCTCCGTGTAGTTGGCCTCGCCCGTCACGACGTCGCGTATGCCCGTGGTGAAGAGTTCCTGAAGCTCGCGGGCGAAGTTCTCGTTCGGGCTCCCGACGACGTTCGCCTGGTTGTCGAGCCAGACGATCATGGCCGGGTCTTGCGCGACCTTCAGGAGCAGCGTGTCGAACTGCGCTGTCGCGTGTGCGCGCAGCGTGAGGTTCTGTAGGCACATGTGCTGCGCGGGCACCTTCGAAGTGCCCGTGGCGAAATAGTTGTGCCAGAACAGAGTCATCTTCTCCTCGAACTGGCGCCGCGTGTAAACCATCCTCGTAAACCACCAGCGGCGCAGCTCACCGCCGCCGGCGCTGAACTTCTCGCGGTCGAACCCGTCCCCGAAGTCGAAGCACTGGCTCATCACCTCTTCCATCGGGCCGTTGTCAATCCGGTCGTAGTTGAGGAGGTAGTCCACCGCCCCCTCGCGCCCCAGCGCGACGAGGCCCTCTATCTCCGAGGGCGGGCCGCCGAAGCCCATCCTTCTGAGCAGATGAGCCGCCTGGTTATAGCTCAAAATCGTCATCGCAGATTTCTCTGGTGAGGTTAAGGTAAGGAGACCCGTTAGGAGGGGAGGCTATCGGCCCGTGCTAGCAGTTCTGCCTACATATTCCCAGTGCCAGGGCTCATAATAATAAGGCCGAAACCCGAATTTGTCACCGTTCCTGACGAGCCACTTGTAGGCGCGCGTCTGGACTTGGAGGGCGCGGTTCGAGTCCCTGGTCTCGACCGGCTCGCCGCCTACGTATATGTCGAGGGCGCGGCCCGTGAAGTGAGGGCTGTTGACGGCGAGGCCGGCGCGGCCCGAGCCCGGCGACTGGCGGCGCAGCCGCTCCTGGTGCGCGCGCGAGCGGAACGAGGAGATTATCTTGAAGAACTTCTCCTCGGGCGCGAGCCCGCCGTCCGCGGAGAGCTTCAAACCGAGCGAAGGGTCTGCGGCCGCGGCCGCGACCATCCGCTTGTAGGCGGCGTAGGTCTCGCGCTCGACCTGCCGCAATTCATCGGGGCGCGATGCGTCGTAGAAGTCTGAAGCCGGGGCCGTGAAGAGCTGATCAGGCGTCGGTAGGCTCTTATCCTTGAGGCGCGCGCCCTGCCACGCGGAGACCATGCGGTAGAGCGTCTCGTCGTCGAGCACGCCGCTCGCCTCAAGCCCCGCCGAGCGCTGCCAGCGCGCGAGCGCCGAGGCGAAATGGTCGCCCGCGGCCTCTTCGCCTTCGGCCCCAATGAGGCGCGTGATAAGCGGCGAGTACAAGTACCAGCCGCGCTGCTGCTTACCGCCGAACGCCCAGCTCAGCTCGTACTTCAGAACCAGGTTGCGGCGCGCGGCCGGCTCGAAGGCGGAAGGCTCCGCGGCGGGGGCGGCTCGCCTTTCGCGCACGGCCGCGGTGGGCGTCACGGCCCCGTCGGCGCTCGCGCCGTCGGCCGAAGCCCTCTGCGCCGCCTGCGACTGGCCCGCGCTAGGGCGCGCGACGGAAGCGGCGAGGGCGAGCAGGACGGCCAAGGCCGCCGAGAACACTACCGCGTTAGCTTTGTAATTCTTCATTCCCGCCCGAATACTTAGCTGCCTGAAAGGTTTGTTTAAAAGGTGAGGTCGGCCCTTGCGCGACAGCATATCAGATGCCCGAGAGCCCCGCACGGTTCGACGGGCCGGGCGGTCTTTCTGAAGGCGGCCGCCGTCCGCAATCCTTACGCTCAGAGGGAGCCGTCGCGCAGGTTGTACTTGAACCAGTCCTCGGCCGAGCTAACGGGCAGCTCCCCGTGAACCTTCTTCTCTATCTTCTCCTGCGCCTTCCTGACGGCCCCGCTGATGAGAGGGTGCGAGACGGGCTCCGACTCGTCGAGACCCATGCGCTTCATCAGGCCGAGAATCCTCTCGCCGCCGAAGCGCGAGAAGAGAGGGTCTGTCAGCGCGGCGTGGAAGGTCACGCGCGCGGCGCAGGGGAGCGCGCGCACGGCCTCTACGA
>DASPKR010000180.1:0-4721 GCA_035627975.1 Pyrinomonadaceae bacterium
GAGAGCAGCATCTCGTCCTCCTCGGTCAGGGGCGAGCTGGTCGAGAGGAAGCTCTTCGGGTACATCGAGCGGCTGTCGTAGTCGCGCTCGGCTATCTCGTTGCGCGCCGCCGCGCCGCTCATCGAGTCGCGCCGCGCGCGCAGCTTGACGCGCGCGCCCGCCTCGTCGATCACGTCAATCGCCTTGTCCGGCAGGAAGCGGTCGGGGATGTAGCGGTTCGACTGATAAACCGCGGCCTCGATGGCGTCGTCGGTGTAGCGAACCTGGTGGAAAGCCTCGTAGCGCTCGCGCACGCCTTCGAGGATGCTGATGGCCTCCTCCTCCGACGGCGGCGGCACCTTGACGGCCTGGAAGCGCCGCTCGAGCGAGCGGTCTTTCTCGATTGACTTGCGGAACTCGGCGGGCGTGGTGGCGCCTATGCACTGTATCTCGCCGCGCGAGAGGGCCGGCTTGAGGATGTTGGCCGCGTCTAGCGAGCCCTCGGCCGAGCCTGCCCCTACGAGCGTGTGCAGCTCGTCTATGAAGACGATGTACTGCGGGTTCTCGACCAGCTCGCGCATTATCTGCTTGAGGCGCTCCTCGAACTGGCCGCGGTACTTCGTGCCCGCGACGATGAGCGAGAGGTCGAGCGAGAGTATGCGCTTGTTCTCCAAAAACGACGGCACGTCGCCGGTGACTATTCTCTGCGCGAGCCCCTCGACGATTGCGGTCTTCCCCACGCCCGGCTCGCCTATCAGGACGGGGTTGTTCTTCGTCCGGCGGCAGAGAATCTGTACGAGCCGCTCAATCTCCCCCTCGCGCCCGACGAGCGGGTCGAGCTTGTCGTTCTGCGCGTCTTCGGTCAGGTCGCGCGAGAACTCCGCGAGGTGCGGCGTCTCCTTCTTCGGCGACATGCGCGCCTCGCCCCCGGCCTGCCGCGAGACCTCCTCGCGGACTGCGTTCAAGCGCAAGCCCCGCTCGTAGAGGATCTCGGCCGCCATCGAGCGCTCCTCGCGCAGGAGCCCGAGCAGCAGGTGCTCAGTCCCTATGTGCCGGTGCTGTAGGCGGTCCGACTCCTCGTGCGCGAACGCAAGCACCCGCTTCGTCTCGGGCGCCAGCGGCAGCTCGACCGAAGTGGAAATCTTCTCCCGCAGCGGCGCCCGCCCCTCGATCTCTTTGCGTATGGCTTCTAGTGAGGCCTGCGCCCGGGCGAGGAACCGGGACGTGAGCGTCTTGTCCTCGCGCATTAGGCCGAGCAGCAGGTGCTCGGGCTCTATGGCGGGGGCGCCGAACTGGCTGGCCTCGTAGCGGGCGAAGAAGATCACCCTCCGCGCCTTCTCCGTGTATCGCTCGAACATAAAAGCTGTTACCGACCGAAACTGAGTTCCTGGATAAGTCCGAAATGCTTTGAAGCGGCGCCCGGCCCGGCGGGATGTCGGCCCGAATAAACGGCCGACGAACACCAACGGCATTATATCCTACACCACGGGCAAAGCCAGAGGGGAGAAAATTTCGGGCCGGCCCCGCCGGGTTCCCCGTAACACGCGCGCGGTGTTATAACCTACTGCCGCGCTCCGCCCTATGAAACGCATTGCGAACTTCATGGCCGCCTCGCTCTTCGCCGCTTCGCTCGCCGCGTCGGCGCTGGCCCAGGGCGCGCCAGACCCGGCCGCCCACTTCAACCGCGGCGCCGAGCACCACGCGGCCGGCCGCCTGCGCGAGGCGGCCGAGGAGTACGAGCGCGCCGTCCGCCTCAAGCCCGACTTCTTCGAGGCGCACATGAACCTCGGCCTCGCCCACATGCAGTCGGGCGAGTTCGAGCGCGCGGCCGAGTCGTCGCGCCGCGCCGTCTCGCTGCGGCCCGACTCGCCCGAGGCGCACGTCAACCTCGGCTCGGCCTACGCCGGGGCAGGCAAGCTGGCGGAGGCCGTGAAGGCTTTCGAGCAGGCGCTTAGGCTCAAGCCCGACTGGCCGCCCGCGCTGCTGGCCCTCGGCGCCGCCCACGCCCGCGCCGGCCGCCACGACGCGGCGATGGCCCCTTTGCAGCGCGCGCTGGAGCTGCGCCCCGACGACGCCGTCGTGCACCAGCACGTCGCGGCCGCTTACTCACTGGCGGGGCGGCACGATGCGGCGGCCGAGCACTTCAGCCGCGTCACGCTGCTCAGGCCCGGCTCGGCCCCGGACCTCTTCAACCTCGGCCTCGCGCTCAAGAGCGCGGGCAAGTTCGAAGAGGCGGCCGCGGCCTTCGAGCGAGGGCTGGCGATAAAGGAGGACGCGGACGCCTACTTCTACCTCGGCATGCTGCACGCCGACGCGGGCCGGCACGAGAAGGCCGTCGAGGCTTACGAGAAGTCGGTGCGGCTCGCGCCCGACGCCGGAGGCACCAGCTACAACCTCGGGCTCTCTTACGTCCGGCTGGGCAAGCACGAGAAGGCGGCCGAAGCATTCGCGCGCGCCGTGCGCCTCGCGCCCGCGCACCTCGACGCGCACACGAAGCTCTTCGCGTCTTTGTCGCTCGCCGGCCGCTACAAGGAGGCGGCCGCGGCGATGGAGGCGTACGTGCGGCTGCGCCCCGAAGACCCGGAGGCGCACTTCCAGCTCGGCAACACCTACATGATAGCCGGCGAGTTCGAGAAGGCTTTGGCCTCGCTCACGGAGGCGCTCAGGCTCAAGCCCGACCACGAGCTGGCGCAGGACAGGCTGAAGATCACGCGCGCGCGCATGGAGGGCGCGGCCGAGGCCGCCGCGCTCAGGGACAAGGTCGAGCGCGAGCCGGGGAACACGCAGGCGCTCGCCCGCCTCGCCTTCCTCTACTACTTCACGGGCCGGCACGACGACTCGATAGAAATCTTCAAGAAGCTCCTGCGCCTCACGCCCGACGACGCCGAGGCTCACCACCGCTTGGCCATCACCTACACAGAGGCCGGGCGCTATGAGGAGTCAATCGAGCATTACAAGCGCGTCATACAGCTCAAGCCCCCGCACCACGTCCTCCAGTGGAGCCTCGCGACCGCCTACGGCAAGTCCGGCCGCTACGAGGAGTCAATCGCGCCGCTCAAGGAGGCTTTAAAGCTCAAGCCCGACTTCACGCACGCGCTCTACGACCTCGGCATCGCCTACACCGCTCTCGGCAAGCACGAGGAGGCGGCCGAAGCCTTCCGCCAACTGCTGCGCGTCGAGCCGCGCAACGCCGACGCCTACCTCAAGCTCGGGCTCGCCTACCTGCAACTCGGCGACCGCCTGCGGGCCGAACAGCAGTACCAGATACTCCGCGACATAGACCGGCAGGCCGCTGCCGAGCTGCTCGCCCGGCTCCGGAGGTGAAGAAGCCCGCCCGGTCAAACGCTCTCGACGACGACCCCGTCCAGGAGCGCGAGCGCGCGGTCGCACGTGCGCGCGAGGGCCTCGTTGTGAGTGGCGACGAGCAGGCACGCGCGCGAGGCCCGGCACAGTCCCAGCAGGAGCGCGCCTACCTCGGCGCCCGTGCGCGAGTCGAGGGCGCCGGTCGGCTCGTCCGCGAGCACGAGCCGCGGCCGGGTGACGAGCGCGCGGGCGACCGCGACGCGCTGACGCTCGCCGCCCGAAAGCTCGCCGGGCGAGTGGCGCGCGCGCTCTGATAGACCGACGGCACCCAACATCTCTCTCGCGCGCTCCATCGCCTCGCGCCGCCCCGCGCGCGCCACCATCAGGGGGAGCGCGACGTTCTCTTCGGCCGTCAGCGCCGTGAGCAGCCTGTGCGACTGGAAGACGAAGCCGACGCCCCGGCCGCGCCATGCGGCGAGCTCGGCCACCGAAGCCCCCGTGATGAGGAAGTCGCCCGCGCGCGCCACGCCTGCGCCCGCCTCTTCGAGCCCGCCGAGGACGTGCAGCAGCGTCGTCTTCCCCGCCCCCGAAGCGCCCACGACCGCGACGGCCTCGCCCGCGCCAACCGCGAGCGACACCCCGCGCAGAACCTCCACGCGCCCGCCCGAGGGGGAGGGGAACGACTTCCGCAAACCTTCGACCACGAGCCCCATGTCCTCGGAGATCACCCTTCGTGCCTGAGCGCTTCGGCGGGCCGGAGGCGCGCGGCCTGAAGCGCCGGGTAGATGGTCGCGAGCAGGCTGACGGCGAGCGCCGCGAGCGCGGGCAGCAGCACGTCTGCGGCGCGCGGCCGAAGCGGGACGACGCTCACGGAATAAACGTCCGGGGGCAGCCTCACCAGCCCGAAGTGGTCTGCGGCCGCGCACGCCGCGAGGCCGAGCACGACGCCGAAGGCAGCGCCCGCCGCGCCTATCAACGCGCCCTCTATGACGAAGACGGCCATGACGCCGCGCGCCCGCGCGCCGATAGCGCCCAACACGGCTATGTCCGCCCTGCGCTCGACGACGACGAGCGCGAGCGTCGTCGTTATGTTCAGGGCCGCCAATATCATTATCAGCATGATGATGACGGCGACCGTGCGGCGCTCCAGCTCGAGCGCGGAGAAGAGCGGGCGGTTAGCCTCGCGCCAGTCCACGGCCTCCCACCCCGGCCCGAGCAGAGAGCGCACGCGCGCCGCCACCTCGTTCGAGGCGTAAATGTCGCGCGCCTCTACGGCGACGACCGCCGACTCCGCGCCCGCGCGCCCGGCCTCTTCGAGCGAGAGGTAAGCCCACGCCGAGTCGTACTCGAACAGGCCCGTGCGGAAGAGCCCCGCGACGCGCACGCGCCGCGACCGCGCCGCGAACCCTTCGGCGCCGCCGCGCGGCTCGCCCGTCAGG